>JAEZFR010000112.1 GCA_023417285.1 Bacillota bacterium | reverse complement strand
AAATAATATTTCAATTGTATAACAATGTTATTAATAATATATGAATAAAAGCATGTATTTTGCTACTTTAGAAAGCTAATAATAATATATGCTATACCAATGTAAAGAGCTGCTTGGCCCAATGCTGCACCAGTACTATTTTGTTCATAGATCTCTTTCCAGATATTTACCTTTATCAGTTTTGTAAATATCACCTTAAACAAAATAGAAAGAATTCCGAAAATAAGCAGTGCAATTGCTATAACAAGCGCTACCGCCAGCACCTGGAAATCCTTTTGGTAAAGTGAAATTGCCCCATCAACGATAGTCTGCACTGCAAATACAAATCCTAGCAAAGCAACACCTGCTGCTGCGTTGTTATCTATAAACAACTCTTTAAACAATGTTGTTCTCATCCTAAGAATAAAAGTATATGCGACTAATGCAATTAGCATAAATGCTACAAACATTAGAATCTTGATTAAAGCTGAAAAGCCATTTCCGTTAATAATTTCTATAAGGTCAATGTATCTGATTACTATAACAAATATAACTGATAAAGAAACTGAGAACAGCGCTGCGCCGATATTTCTTTGCTCAATAATCTCCTTGTTTAGGCATATCTTTCCGCTACTATCCTTTTCGTTGATAGCACTCACAATATACTTAGAACAGAGCCTCAGAAGTGTAAGTATAGCTATGTAGAAAATAGTATAGCCTGTACATACTGCCAAATCTACAAAAATATTATCACTAGCCGATCCCTTAATTCCCTCCCCTGCCAAAAATAGCACCGGGAAAACAAATGCACCGATAAATTCAATCCAAGCTGCAACATTATCCTTTTCAAATAGTGCATCCTTTAGGCATACGTCCTTTAAAACAATATGATTATAAATTAGCCAACCTAGTATAAATCCAACTGTCATTATTACGAAGCTAAATGACAAATCCTTTAGAAAAAATATTAAGTACTCCATAAAAATCCTCCATTTTTTAATCTTTACAAACCATCTGCAAATTTCTATATCTAATCCATTTGTAAATTGCTAATCCTTATCCATCCCCTGATACAACTTGTAAAACACATCTTCTAACATCTGGCCAACAAATATTCTAAACATACCATTTTCTTTTAACATTTCTATATTAAGAAACTCAGTATATCCATCTGCCTCTCTCTGGTAATCCCATATTTCAACCTCTGCCTGTCTTTCAATCCTTTCTGAATCTAAGTCATACACTAAGATGCTACCAGTGGTACCATCAATCCTGCAATCCATATCAGGCATTACGCATCTTTCATATTCCTCCCCGTCAGGAGTGGTAAGATACTTCTGACCAATAACCTCCATAAACTCAGGTGTAAATGGTATTGTCTCTATCAATTCATACAAAAAAACTTCTTTTTGCCCGGAAGGCAGAGTAAATACCTCCACTACAAGCTCCTGTTCTTCTGATTGTGAATACAAAAGGTATCGCACAAATGAACGTTTCCCCACGTCCATCTGAATAATCTTTCTAAAGCGAAAAAATCCCATGTCCTTTAAATCATCAAGGTTAAACTCTATCATGGAATTTTTGTTTATATCCATAGGATTCAGCATTTTATCTATATCTAATTTCTTCTTAAACAAGCTACCACCCCATTTTATTAGTAAATGCTACTATAGTGAGACTTCTTCTTTTTGGGTTTTGACAGTTTCCTGAATGCTATAAAAGCGACAACACCTATAACAACTGTCACAACAACTACTGTACCAACCCCTGGTCCACTTTCCTTATCGGTATAGTATACCTTGTCAACATTTTCCTCCTGATATTGCTCAGAAAGCTGCAAATCAGGGTCAACATCAGGGTCTAGATAATTGGTATCCCTTTGTATACCTTGCTTTTCCAACTCATTAACTCTTGCTTCAAGCTTATTGAATTCCTGCTCATTGAAATAGCTTCTGTAAGGCATAATCTCAAGCCAATGGTGATACCAAAACATCTCCGATGCTCTGGTCAAAAACCATAAATCCCACGGACCAACATATGCATACCCATAAGAGAATGGATTGCCAAACATACCGGTATTGACATTAATAAATATAGGGCGTTTAGCGCTAAAAGAATTAATCCTTGTAGCCCTTGTATTCATAGCATTCTCAAAGTTCATTCTTCTGCTGCTAGTAGTATAGTCACGCTTCATAGAATCGGTGTATACCTTCTGCTGTTCATTATTTAAAGTTTGTTTGTACTTATTATAATTTTTGCTAGAAATCTGGCTCTTATATGTATCTGACATGTAAGATGTCTTTTTAGATGTGGAGCTCTTAAATCCGCTTGTATTAGAGCTTTTTGAAGATGAAGAACTTTTAGTCGAAGATGAAGTGCCGGGCAACGACCTAGTAGTACTCTTAGTGCTCTTAGACTTAGAGCTTGAAAAGCTTGACTTAGACTTTGAACTTCCAAAGGACTTAGAAAAGGACGATCTGCTCCCCGAAGACCTAAATCCCTTTGCAGAAATACCAATAGTTGAAGTAAATATAAAAATCAAAACCAAAAAAACTGCAAATATTTTTCTTTTCACAAAAATCGACCTCCAAAGGCTACCCTTAATCACGCTATGTGTACTTATAAATCTAAAAAAATGCTATTGTTTAAAATTGTATATTTTATAAACTAAAAGCATTATATCACATTATTTTACTGTTATAAAAATAATTTGTCTTATAATTGTATATATTTATTTAATAATGGCAATAACTATTACTGACCCCACAAAATACATTTTAACCCCCTAAAAAAAAAATGCTCCGGCTATGCCGGGCATTTTTTTGTGCGTCTAAATCTAAATTATTTTATCTGATGCTTTTTGGGCCCTTCCTTGACCCTTCCCATATTTCCATAGTATTACCTGCTACACCTATTTCAGTTTCACCTACTACTTTTATTTCATCTGGCCCTTTGTGGGTTTTCCACCAATGCCATCTGCACCTGTAATAGTAAGTGGTATAACATCATTGGGCATTAGTGTAACTGCGCTATCAGTGATAGAAAACTTCTGCGCCACTAACCCAGGGTCCAGAGCATTAATCAAAACTCTTTTTGGGGAGCTTGCATAATTTGCACCCGCCTGAATAATAGCTTCATAATATGATTGACATGCCCCAGCAAAAATAAAAAGCTTTTCAGGATCAGGCTCAATATTTCGAGCGAGCTTTACCGAGTTTATAAAAAATCCTGAATTTGCATAGCTATCTATAGAAAGTATGTTTTTGCAATTCTTTTTTATACCATCGTGACCTGTAATTACTAAAATATCAGGTTTATATGATTTTATATACTGCTCCACTACCTCGGATTGCTTGTTTTCACTTACCCATTTTCCGATGCAATCAATGCTACTTTGTTTATATAAGTTGAGGCAACGCTTCAAGAAATCTTCGGCCGAATCTATTTGAAGTATTTTCCCTGGCTTCTTTTTCATTCTGGTTAAAAATTTTCTAATGCCGGAATCACCTTTAAGGCTTCTATTTATACTTGTGAGTTCCATCTGTAATCGTGAAAATGCTGTTTTTGAACTTTGTATTAACAAATCCTCACTTGTAGAATCAGCTGTAATTCTAGTAGACAATCCTCTCAGAGTATAGTGTTCTATTCTATTCTCATCTCTTGTTATGTTAACTATTCTAAATAAGATGTCTTCTCCATAAGACCTTCTTGTTACTATATCTCCAACTCTTAAAGCACCCAAAATACCACCTCAAAACAACTTTTTTACTGCATAATATGCAACCAAAAGTTGTTTTGCGCTTGGCAACTGCTAAATTTGTCCGAAATACGATTCCTTAATTTTCAAATGGATACTTAAGTCCCCACTCTTTTCGTAATCTGTCCATGATTTCCAGTATAGCAATAGTATCAGAAAGAGGATTTATGTCTGAATGGATTTTATTCTCCGATAGACACTGCATAACCTCCATAGCCTCATATTCAAAACCATTGCACTTATGAGGCAGGTCAATTATTTGTTCTGGCATACCGTTCACACAGAACTCCGCAGTTGTAGCAGCAGAGAAATTAGGGATTCTTATAAACCCTTTTGAGCCAATAATATGTGCTTGATTCTTTATATCCGTTGTAACCGCACAGGAAAGCTGCGCTAGCTTACCATCTTCAAAGCCCATAATTATAACAGCTTGTTCATCAACACCAGTAATGCCAATATGAGGTATACTATGTATGGTCTTTGGTTTATTCCCAAAAATCATTGTTGCTAGTGTTAAAGGATAAATGCCCACATCAAGAAGGCTACCACCAGCAAGCTTTGGATTTAGAAGGCGTTTATCTTCATTGAAACCACCGTCAAAGCCAAAATCAGCCTTGAGCATTTTGATTTCCCCTATTTCCTTGTTATCAATTAATTCTTTGATCTTTTTTATAGTGGGGAGAAATTTAGTTTTGAAAGCCTCCATTACAAAGACATTCTTTTTCAATGCAAGCTGTTGTATTTCTTTAGCGTCCTTTGCATTTACAGCAAAAGGCTTCTCACATAAAATAGCCTTTCCATTCATAATGCAAAGCTTCATATTTTCATTATGTAGCTGATGTGGAGTTGCAATATAAATAATATCAATCTCTGGGTCGGCTGCTAGCTCATGATAGCTGCCATATACTTTTTTAATGCCATAATCATTTGCAAAACTGCTAGCCGTATCTATGGACCTTGACCCTACCCCAAGAATTCTGGCATTGTCCAAGGTTAGAAGCGCTTCTGCAAACTTATGTGCAATATTGCCAGTACCCAAAATACCCCAATTATATGTTTTCATTTTTGGCCTCCTTCCATAACAATAAATTTATTATTCCGTAGCACTTTATAGAACCCTATTTATTATTAATTATAGTATACTTTGATATAGATATAAAAACATTTTAAAGATAAATTATTAATTGATTGCAAAAATTAAGCGACCATATTTAGACATAAATTATAAAAAATAGTACTTTTTACTTATTAACAAACATTGTATGCTATAATTATAATTCAGTTATAAATATATTTTGAAATTCAAAGCATATTGCTGGTAAAATTGTAATTTAAAGTTTTGCTCAATTCATTAGGCCTTGAAGTAAAAAGTATAAATGGGGAGTTGATTAAAATTAGTAACCCAAAGGATTTGGAAGTTGTAGACCAATTATTTAGAATGCTTTTAGATAAATTTAATAAAATAGAGAACAAAAAGTATCTCTATAAGGATATTACAGATCTGACAGTAATAGAGATTGATACTATAATTGTTATTGGTACAAGTAAAAAAAGTATGTCCTACATAGCAAAGCAATTAGGTGTAAGCTTTGGAACACCTACCGTTACAATAGATAGACTCATTGATAAAGGCTTTGTAGAGCGAATACGGGACCAGGAAGACCGTAGGCAGGTTTTTGTCAAGCTTTCAAAAAAGGGTACAGAGGTGTACAACTCTATAGTAAAACTAAAAAGCCGCTTGGCGGAAAAAG
>JAEZFR010000100.1 GCA_023417285.1 Bacillota bacterium | reverse complement strand
CTGGTGATACGTGAAACCGGGGTCAATGGTAATACAACCAGCCTTCCAGCCAGGACCATCATAGTATCCAACACCCTCCCTGCAATAGGAAGCTTGGAAACACCGGCTCAGGGCCAGACTGTTAGTGGAAAGATCAATGTAGGAGGGTGGTTCCTTGACGGTAGTGGTGTTTCAAAAATTGAGGTTTTAGTTGATGGTACAGTTATTGGGACGGCGAACTATGGTTCATTGCGTTCTGATGTTGCCGCAGTTTATCCTAATTATGGCCAACAGAATTGCGGATATTGGTACAGCCTAGATACAACAAATCTTTCAAATGGTTCACATACTTTAGTTATCAGAGGAACCGGAATAGATTCTAATGTTAAAAGCTTACCGGCGAGAACCATTATTGTCAGCAACTCATTGCCTGCTATTGGGAGCCTTGAAACACCTTCGCAAGGTCAGACCTTAAGCGGCAATGTGTTTATAGGAGGCTGGTTCCTTGATGGAAGTGGAGTTTCAAAGATTGAAGTATTAATTGATGGGCAAGTTTTTGGCACTGCAACATATGGAACTGCTAGGCCAGATGTTGGAGCCGCTTATCCTAGTTATAGTAATAATAATCCAGGATATTACTTCATGCTAGATACCAAGCTCCTATCAAATGGGTCACATACTTTAGTAATTAGGGAAACAGGGTTTAATAGTCAACAGAAAAGTCTACCAGCGATGAGTATAATCGTCTCAAACTAAAATGTTGAGCAAATATCTCTTCGGAGGATTGCTTAACCTGAAATAAGAACTCATATTGTATGACTCAATTCATATGGGAAACGTCATAATAACACCGGGGACAAGTATAAAGTAGAACTGTATCCAACTATTAGTTCAGACCATGTCGCAGTGGCTCATCAGAGACAGTGCGACATGGTCTGAACATATTTACGATGAAATGATTAGGTACAATAAAAATAAAGTAATCAATTAAGCAAAGGGATTTTAGATGTGTTAAGGGTTAATTACAATTTCATAGTCATTACCAAACATTCCTAGTGTATTATTGTCAACGATAACGTTAATTTTATTTTTCCCTGGGGTCAAATGCTTGGGGTTGATATAGGCTTGAAATCCTGAGAATGAATAAGCTTCGTTGTTATAAAATGTTGCTACGTCACTCCGAAGTATCGAATCTGCTGAAAAGGTAACAGTGTTGTTATTATTTACGCATTGGATATACACTTTTTGATTTGAACAGTCCATATTTTCGTATGCAAGCCATCCACTAACCAGAAGCGTTTGGGGATTATCTTCAGTATAGTCATAATATTCGATGTTCCCTATAATGGATGAATCTTTTTCAACATTTTTAAAGTTTTCTACCTTTGGATACTGCAAATCAAGAAGAAACTCTTTGTCCTCTATAAGCGATAATTGTCCCTTTTGTTTATAAACAAACCGATTGGTCCATGAAAGCGCTTTATGACCATCATCCTCAATATACAGGCCAACATGGTATAACCCGTCTTCCATAAGAATCGGTGAAAATTCTATCTGAAATCCAACTTCTTTTGTAGAAATAGCCACAACCCCTTGCATACTTTCTTGCATAATATTATAGTCATTTCTTGTAACATTAAGGCACTCACCCGCATAAGTATTTTGATTTGATGCAAAGAGCAGTTTAGTAATTCTATTGTGTCCGGTATTATTTTTAAGCAATCCCCAGCCAGATATGGTAGTAATATTCTTACCACTATCATCTACTATGTTTATAGAATCAATGCTTAATGCATAGAGTTTATCAGTGCTATCAGGGGTAAAACCCTTTTTAAGAATAACTTCACTGGTTCCTTTAAAAAAATAGACGGCTATATGATTAGAAGAAAGCAGGCCGATAATAATTATACTTATTAATAGGACTATTACTTTGGTACTTTTTTTGTTTTTCATAGCTATCCCCATATCAATTAATTACTGAATAAATTAATTGCCTTCTTTAAAGTATCAAGACCCGAAAGACCTTCTATTTCAAGAGTATCCCCTTGATAATATACTGCATTTAGTATCGAGTTCTTCTCTGCTTCTGAAATATTCTCAGTATACCTGGCGCTATGATCTGATTGTAATATAATAATACAATCTTCATCATTTTTAAGGATTAATGAAATGGTATCCATGACTATTTTTGTTATATATTGATATTGTCCTAAATAAAGAGACTTATCTTTCCAGTCCTCAGATTTATTAATAGGTATATTTTGGCCTAATTTATCAAAAATAAACGGTTGATGTGGTGATAGAATATGAGCATAGACAAATGTGTTGCTTTCTTGCTCAGCAGAAATATTTGAAATATACGAGAATGAATCTTTTATGAGACGTCTCATATAATTAGTATCAGGATTAATAAACAAACCAAAAAAAGTTTTTTTCATTAAGGTTTCTGTGAAACTATCAATACTCATAGTTGATTCTTGTTCCATAAAGAAATCAGCATTCAGCTTATTCCAAGTAGTTGGCCATATTAAGTTGGCGTTATCTACTGCATAAGTATTAAACCCACAATTTTTCATATAATTAAATAACTCGGAATTATTTCTGATAGCATAGCATTCCTCTGCGGGTTGACCATCATACAATACATTATCAAGAGCTAAAAGATTACCAGTTACAATGTGAGTGGCAGAAGAGTTATTATAACTACTTAACGAAACATTAAATTTATTATCATGAAAGAAATCTAGTAAAATATTATTTGAATAATTATAATGTTTATTAATAACTTCAAATGAGGAGTATTCATCCAAAATAATAAAATAAACGTTAGGCAGTTTATCTGCTTGTTTATTTGTACTGCTAGAATGTTGGATTTCTTTATTAACCGATATCTTATTAATTAAAACCGGTGTAGCTATAATAAAATTATATAATGATAAAACTGTAAAAATAAAGAATACAGCAAACGCGAATTTCCGTGCATATGGTGAACTGTCACTTTTTTGGCGGGATAGTATGCTGATGGTTACTAGAAGAGCGGCAAATCCTATAATAATATGCCAATATCTTATTGAATAAGTTATTGATCTTATTTGCTCTTCGATTACTGAATAATTAAGAAGGAAGATTAAAGTGAAGTCTGTTAACAACGTAGATGTGTAGGGTTTTCTAGTTACAATCAGGAAAAAAAGCCAGGAAATAAGAGAGACTGCAATAAATAACAAACTCGGCTTAATTAACTGATTAAATGATACTTCACTTATGTTAAGAGTATATACAAAAATTATAGTAAATAGAGCAACAGGAAAAGAAAGTAGAACAGAATATAGTGCATCAATTGATAATAAGGTTTTTTTCATATCTAAGCCCCTTGCAAATTAATCCTTAATAATTCTAGCATAGGTATCCTTTAGGTGTCCATAGATACCAGCAAATAGAAAACACTCTCGGAATTTTATTGAATAATGTAAATGACTATGTTATATTCAAACTAATAACCTTGTTTACAGGTATCTAGTGGGGGTTCTTTAAATGAAAAAAATGTCTCAAATACTTTTTTTTACTTCCTGCATTATATTGTTGTTTTCTGTTAATGCTGCGGCATACATAGACCCAGGTAGTGCAAGCTATATTGTTCAGATTATTGCAGGTGTCTTGCTTACGGCTGGATCAGCACTTGCTATATTCTGGAGTAAAATTAAGGTAGCACTAGCGAAAATATTCAAAAAAGGAAATAGTACCAAATGAAGAGGGTAGATTCATCTTTCCGTGATCCTAATGGATTTATATTTGAAGATAAAGGAATAATATACCGGCAAATAAATCTTGAATATAAAATGGACTATGATAAGTTGATGGAACCCAATGGGTTGTATGATGAACTGGTTTCAAACAAAATGCTCGTAGCACATCAAGAGTCAAGCGATGATTTAATGGAGAAAAATGCAAATAGTCTCTATAAAATTATTAAACCCGATATTATTCCTTATATTTCATACCCTTATGAATGGACTTTACAACAATATCGAGACGCAGCTACACTTACGCTTGATATTTGCTTGATGGCAATAAAGCATGGGATGATCCTCAAGGATGCATCTTCTTATAATATCCAATTTGTCGGTGGACGCCCAATATTTATTGATACGCTGTCTTTTACCAAGTATGAGGAAGGCCAAATTTGGGAAGGATATGGACAATTTTGCAGACATTTTCTTGCACCAATAGTTTTAATGGCAGAGAAGTCTGTTGAACTATCACAACTTATGAGAGTCTATATTGATGGTATTCCCCTTGACTTGGCCTCCAAACTATTACCGAAAAAGACAAAACTTAATCTACCATTATATCTTCATCTTCATCTGCATGGAAAAAAACAGAAAGATCACAAAGTGTCAGAAAAAAGGCATGAGAATAGTTTTCTTCCCAAGACATCACTTGTTGCCATCGTTGAGAGTCTCAAGTCTTTAGTTAATCGCAAGGCAAAAAAACATGAGGCGACAGAGTGGGGAGATTACTATGAAAAAATGCTAAATTATTCCGACAAGGCATTTTCATCTAAATATAATATTGTAGAAAAATATTTGCTACAGACTGGCGCAAAAACGATTTGCGATTTAGGTGCCAACAAAGGGGAATTTAGTAAAATAGCAGGTAACATATCAGGAACCTATGTTGTGGCTTATGACATTGATCATACAGCGGTAGAAAAGCACTTTTATACATTGAAGGAAAATAATGTCGCGAATATATTGCCATTAGTTCTTGACCTTACAAATCCAAGTCCAGCATTGGGGTGGGCCAATAAAGAGAGACTATCCCTTCAGGAACGGTCAAATTGGGATTGTATTATGGCCTTGGCTTTAATTCATCATTTATCTATTTCTAACAATTTGCCATTCGCTCATATTGCCTCATACTTTGCAGATTTGACACGCTACTTAATCATTGAATTTGTTCCCAAAGAAGATAGTCAAGTTCAAAAGCTTCTTCTTAACAGAAAAGATATATTTACTAAATATACACAAGAGACATTTGAAGAAGAGTTTTCAAAATACTATACGATAATTGGTAAAGAGAATGTTTTAGAATCTGCAAGAACAATGTACCTTATGGAGAAGAAAAAAGACACTTAACCCAAGCCCCATTTAATAAAATACCATATAGCTGATTTAATGTTTACCCAAAAAAGCTTAAGGCTTTTATGGGCTCCTCGCTGCCAATCGTGTACTATATAGCTG
>JAEZFR010000087.1 GCA_023417285.1 Bacillota bacterium | reverse complement strand
GGGTATATGTAACTATAGGCTTGTTCTCAATAGTTAATCTTGCAAGATATGTACAACTTTTGGTACCTGCATTTGATTTCTCATATCCGTATAAGCGTTGTCCGGGTGCAACAGATGATAATCCATGCGAATTGTTTGATACTTTCGAATTCCCTTATGACGAGTTCTACCCACCACAAAAATTTGATTTCCCAGGTGCAGGAGAACAAGAGAGAATGTTGATAGACGAAGGGCATGAGGAAAAGGAATAGTATACATATAAGAAGGGGAAGGTTTTTTGAATCTTCCTCTTTTTTTGCCTGATAAGATGGTGCACATTTGGATTTGAGAAAGATATTTAGAGAGGCCTTTTGATTATTGACTATTTAATATTTTGTGATAAAATAAAAACATAACTAAACGTTTCACGATACGAGGTGTTTAATATAGCAGCTACAATGAAAGATGTTGCGAAGTATACAGGGTTATCAATAGCAACAATATCTAAGTACATAAATGGTGGTAATGTTCTTGATGAAAATAGAACAATTATTGAAACCGCTATAAAAGAATTGAATTTTGAAGTTAACGAGTTAGCAAGAGGGCTAAAAACCAGCAAAACAAAGACAATAGGCTTGCTTATACCTGAACTTGAAAACATATTTTTTACCAGCATAGTATCTGAGATAGAAAACATCCTAATACAAAACGGATATAGCACAATTATTTGTGACTACAAAGGCAGTGCTGAGCTCCAAAAGCAAAAGATGGATTTTCTAGTCAAAAAGATGGTAGATGGTATCATCACTATGCCTATTGGGAATGATGCTGAGAATATAAATGCTCTTACTCAGAAGCAAATACCTGTAGTGCTTATAGATAGAGCACTAAAGGATGTTTCCTGTGATACAATTCTAGTAGATAATCTAAATGCATCATACAATGCAGTAGAGCAGCTTATAATTATGGGGCATAAAAGGATTGGTATCATATGTGGACCTTCAGATGTTTTTACTGCTCAGGAGAGACTTAAAGGCTACGAAAGGGTTCATGAAGACTATGGTATGGAAATTGACAGGAGCCTTGTAAAGCAAGGGGATTATAGCATTGAAAGTGGCTATGACAATATGAAGGATTTGATTGCCATGGAAACTCTACCTACTGCTATATTTGTTACCAATTATGAACTTACTCTAGGGGCCATAATGGCTATAAATGAGAGCAATGTTCATATACCGGACGACATATCCTTTATAGGATTTGATAATCTTCAATTAGCCAAGATTGTTAAACCATCACTTTCAATAGTTGTACAGCCAGTCAAGCAAATTGGAGAGATAGCAGCAAATGTTATGTTGAGGAGACTCAAGGGAGATTATTCTAACTATCCTCTTATGACGAGGCTTAAGACGGAACTATTAGTAAATGATTCCATAAAAAAATACAGCGTGTAATACATAAAATATGGCTTTAAAATCTCTTGTTTTTTATATAGGGATAGAAAGCTACATTTTTTTGCACACAGCTAAACGTTTAGCTCAAATTAAAAGTAATTAAATAGAACGACATAACTTTAGGAGGGTAAATGAAAAATCTATTATTAGGCATTGATATAGGTACCTCTGCCTGTAAGGTTGCCCTGTTTGACAGCAAAGGCTGTGTACTGGGGCAGTCCACAAAAAGCTATAAAGTATACTACCCCGCTCCCGGTAGTGTTGAACAGAACCCTGAAGAATGGTGGGAAAAGGTTTGTGAGGCAATAAAGGAGACAGTGATAGATTCAAAGATAGATGCAAGGGACATTGCAGGGATAGGTATTGATGGTCAAAGCTGGTCTGCTATTCCTGTGGATAGGGCGGGAAGAGTACTGCACAAAACGCCCATTTGGATGGATACCAGAGCTAGTGATATATGTCAGAAAACAGTAGCAAGAGTAGGATTTGACCGTATTTTTGAGATTAGTGGTAACTCCTTTGAACCTACATATTCAACTCCAAAAATATTGTGGTTTAAGCAATACAAGCCTGATATATACAGGGATACATACATGTTTTTGCAGAGCAACAGCTATATAGCCATGAAGCTGACCGGAAGCATGACCCAAGATGTTTCTCAAGGGTATGGAATTCATTGCTTCAACATGAAAAAAGCCTCTTGGGACGACAGCCTGTGTCAGGAACTAGGTTTTGACCGAGAAAAACTACCTGAAATATACAAATGCCATGAAGTTATAGGAGAGGTTACGCGCGAAGCTGCTGAGCTTACTGGTCTTGCAGTAGGTACTCCGGTAGTAGCGGGTGGCTTAGATGCGTGCTGTGGAGCTTTGGGGGCGGGAGTAATAAAAGTAGGACAGACACAGGAGCAGGGTGGTCAGGCTGGAGGAATGAGCATTTGCCTAGATTCAGCAATAGCTCATCCGAAACTCATCTTAGGCTTCCATGTCGTACCAGATTTGTGGCTACTACAGGGTGGAACCGTTGGCGGTGGTGGTGCGATAAAGTGGTTCAAGCAAGAGTTAGGGGCATATGAAGAGGCTTTGGGAAAATCAACTGGAGTAGATGCATTTAAGATTATGGATCAGGAAGCTGCTGATATAGGGGTTGGTTCCAACGGATTGATATTCCTTCCTTACATGGCGGGAGAACGTTCACCACTCTGGGATAAGGATGCAAAAGGAGTATTCTTTGGTTTAGGATATGACAAGACAAGGGCACACATGATAAGAGCCGTAATGGAAGGCTGTGCGTACGCTCTATATCACAATATTAATACTGCTGAAGAGGTAGATGTTTACATAGATGAACTGGTTGCTATGGGAGGGGCTGCAAACAGCAGACTATGGACCCAAATGAAGGCAGATATTACTGGAAAGACAATTAAGGTACCTACCTCCGATACTGCCACTACTCTAGGTGCTGCAATTCTTGCAGGTGTTGGGACTGGGGTTTATAAAAGCTTCTCCGAGGCGATAGACAAAACCATAGTGATTACCAGAACTCATGAGCCTGATATGGTGGCTCATAAGAAGTATATGGAGTACTACAAAATATACTTGGAGATATATGAAAAGCTTAAGGAAACCATGAAAAAATGTTGTTAGGGATTTTCTATTAAAGATGTGCTTATATATACAATTTAAAAAATAGGGGTGGTATTTTGAAAGCTGGAGTTTTGCACGCAAAGGATGATATGAGGTACGAGGATATTGACACACCCATAGTTGGGGATTTAGAAGTTATCGTCAGGGTTAAGGCAACTGGCATTTGTGGATCGGATATTCCAAGGGTACTTGGGGATGCAGCGCACAATTATCCTATTGTATTAGGTCATGAGTTTTCTGGAATTGTTGAAAAGATAGGCAAGGGAGTTACAAATGTAAAAGTTGGAGACCGGGTTGCCGGCGTTCCACTGATACCTTGTCTTAAATGCGACGATTGTCAAAGGGGAAATTATTCTCAATGTAAGCATTATAGCTTTGTAGGATCAAGACAAAATGGAAGCTTTGCTGAGTTTGTAAAGGTACCCGAAAGGAACGTAGTTAAGTTCTTAGACAGTGTTTCTTTTGAACAAGGTGCATTCTTTGAACCTTCAACTGTTGCACTACACGGACTGAACTGTGCAGATTACAGAGGAGGAGAAGATGTAGCTATTCTCGGTGTCGGAACAATAGGAATCTTCACCGCTCAAT
>JAEZFR010000315.1 GCA_023417285.1 Bacillota bacterium | reverse complement strand
AGGATGGATTAGTTATGAAAAAGATTTTTACTTTATTAACAATACTTCTTACAGGAGCCATTTTGGTAAGTGGTTGTGGAAAAACAGGCAACAGTAGCTCAACACAGAGCAACGGTGGAAAGACAGTTTTAACAGTAGCAGCAGACGCTGTTCCACACGCAGAATTGTTAAACTTCGTCAAGCCTACATTAGAAAAAGAGGGTGTAGAACTGAAAATAATTGTTTTGGATGCAAGCACAGGATCACTTGCCAATGAACAAACAGATAATGGAGAGTACGATGTGAATTTCTTTCAGCATTTGCCCTATCTGAATTCTGTTAAAAGTGAGAAGGGCTATGATTTAGCTGCTGCAGGGTCAATTCATGTTGAACCAATTGGTTTCTATTCAGTAAAGTATAAGTCAAAGGAAGAAATTCCCGATGGTGCGAAAATAGCCATACCTAATGATGCGACAAATGAGTATAGGGCACTAAAAATACTTGAAGACAATGGATTTATAAAACTGAAGTCCACAATACAAAATTACTCAGCAACCATAAACGATATTGAAACAAATACAAAGAATTTGAAAATTACTGAGCTGGATTCAGCAAATATTATTCGAGTTAAGGATGAATTCGATGGATACATAACCAATACAAACAAGATTCTTGACGCAGGAATAGATGCTAACACTGCATTATTCAGGGAAGGAAAGGATTCGCCCTATGCAAATATTCTTGTAACAAAAACGTCAAGGGTAAATGATGATGCAATAGTAAAGCTTAAGAATGCTTTGACTACACCGGAGGTCAAGAAATTTATAGAAGAAACATATAAGGGAGCAGTAATACCTGCTTTTTAATACAAGGAGGCCGAACCTATGTTACACCGAATAGCTATGGCAAGCACAGATGGAACAGTAATTGATCAGCATTTTGGCCAAGCGGAAAGATTTTATATCTATGAATTATCTGATACTGATTATAAATTCATAGATATTAGAAAAAAGTCTGCTGTTACAATTCACTCGGAAGATGAATTTGATAGGGTTTTAAAACTGATAGAAGACTGCGATTCAATATTTGTAAGCTGTATTGGCCAGGGAGCCGCAAGATATTTAAATTCAAAAGGAATGCGAGTATTTGAGGCTCCATATTCGGTATCTGCAGTTCTGGATAAGTTGATTGATAAGGGGATACTGTAGTTTTATAAAAAGGGAGTAAATATGATTTATGATAATGTTTTGCAGTTAATTGGCAATACCCCTATAGTTGAGATAAAGTGTTTTGATATTGGGGAGTCAAGATTATTTGTCAAGCTTGAAAACCAAAATCCCGGGGGATCAATAAAGGATAGGGTGGGCCTATCCATGATAGAAAATGCCGAAAAAAATGGAATTATTAAGCCGGGTGATACACTTATAGAGGCTACAGCCGGTAATACAGGATTAGGCTTAGCATTAGCTGCTTCAAGAAAGGGATATAAGCTTATTTTGGTCATACCTGATAAAATGAGTCAGGAAAAAATATCACATTTAAGAGCAATGGGGGCAGACATTATTTTAACTAGATCAGATGTCTCAAAAGGGCACCCGGATTATTATCAAGATAAAGCAGAGTATCTTTCAAAGCAGATTCCAGGTTCTTATTACTTAAATCAATTTAATAATAAATATAACCCATTGGCACATGAAACCACAACTGGTCCGGAAATAATGAGTGAAATGAATGGTAAAGTAGATGCTGTTGTTGTTGGAGTTGGTTCTGCTGGTACGATAACCGGACTAAGCGCTTTCTTCAAAAAGGAAAAACCTGATACGGAGTTTGTTTTAGCTGACCCAAAAGGCTCTATATTGAGAGACTATTATTTGGGTAATAGTTGTAATAATTCTGGAAGTTGGCTTGTTGAAGGTATAGGAGAGGATTTTATTCCTGAACAATGCAATCTAGAATTGGTGAAGAAGGCATATACAATATCTGATGCAGAATCTTTTTTGATAGCAAGAAGACTGTTAAAAGAAGAAGGCATATTTGCGGGTTCATCAACAGGTGTACTTGTTGCAGCTGCAATTAAATATGCCAAAGAGCAGACAACACCTAAAAATATTGTTACTTTTGCTTGTGATAGTGGCAATAAATACCTTTCCAAGATGTTTAATGACTATTGGATGGCAGACAACGGTTTTATTACAAAGGAGGAAAAAGGTGACTTGACGGATATCATTTCGAGAAGCTATTCTGATAAAGCTGTAGTTTCCTTGAGTCCTACCGACACTTTAACCCAAGCCTATCAGAATATGAAAATGTATAGTATTTCGCAACTTCCCATTCTAGAAAAAGAGCAGGTCATTGGGATAATAGATGAATATGACATACTGCTTGCTATTGAAAATGAAGGGAATAAGTGCTTCGAAAGGCCTGTAGCTGAGTATATGTCAAAAAATCTAAAAACATTAAAACCAAGTGATGAAATAGCTACTCTAGTCGATGTGCTAAAAAATGGACTCACTGCAATTATTTCAGATGAATATTATTTTTATGGTCTTATAACAAAAATCGATTATATTAATTTTTTGAGGAGACGAATAAATGAGTAATTATAAATTTGCTACTAAGTCAATTCATTCAGGGCAACAGCCAGATGAAACTACCGGGGCCATAATGACTCCTATTTACGCGACATCAACATATGTGCAGCAAGCACCAGGTATAAATAAGGGCTATGAATACTCCAGGTCAAAGAATCCTACAAGGTTTGCACTTGAACAATGTATTGCAGATTTGGAAAGTGGTAAAAGGGGATATGCATTTTCATCTGGCTTAGCAGCTTGCTCAACAATAATTGATTTACTTCCTAAAGACTCCCATATCATATCAATTAATGACCTGTATGGAGGCAGTTTCAGACTCTTCGAAAAGGTAAAAAAGATTACAGCTGGTATTTCAGTTGATTATACTAATTTCGACAGTGAAGCTGATATTTTAGGGCATATTAAAGAAAATACAAAAATGATATGGGTTGAAAGTCCAACAAACCCTCTTCTTAAGATTGTTGATTTAAAGAAAATAGCTTCAATTGCTAAAAAGCATGGCATAATTACAGTTTGTGATAACACTTTTGCAACTCCATTTATTCAGAGACCACTTGAATATGGCTTTGACATAGTAGTACATTCCGCGACAAAATACATAAATGGACATTCTGATGTAATAGCAGGTGTGGCAGTAGTAGGAGAAAATGAAGATTTGCAGGAGAGGCTATATTT
>JAEZFR010000002.1 GCA_023417285.1 Bacillota bacterium | reverse complement strand
AAATACTGTAGGCTCAATCTCACCTCTTGCAATCATGTTATCAAGGATGTGTGGAGTGCTTCCTGGAACCATCCAGTCAGTCTCGTCCCCAAATATACCATGTGCTGCGTACACTACCTTATATGGCTCTTCACGATCTGGGTCATAACCTGCTGGGAGATATACTCCGAGCATATATCCAGCATCGCCCAAAACAGTGGTGTAAGGGATGTATTGTACAGTACCCTTCTTATCTGGATCTGCTATAGGTAACTCGTATGTAGCACGGCTCAAAAGTGCCTCGTCATTTTGTTTTGCATCGTAAGGCACATATACCGCATCAAGTACGTCATTGTTTCTTACACGATAAGGTGTGCCATTATCATCAGGATCAGTTGCTGTAGGGCGAACATGTGAAGATGTAGGATCCCAAATACGCTCGTTGACCCACTCCTTACTTGAATCCCATACACGATACCAGTAGCTTAGAGCTCCTGCATGCATTGGAATAGTAGCTGTCCAATATCCATTTTCGTCCTTGACCATCTCTCTTATAAACTCTTTTCCTCCGGTATGGTACATACCAGTCTGCCAATCCTCTGGTTCATATCTAATTGCACTGTCGGAAGTACCAATATTAGCAGTTTTAAGCAGTGATAAGTCACCGCAAAGCTGAACTTTCTCAGCAGTTTCATTTTTATAAACAAATTGAACGGTATAACCGGTAGGTGAGCTAGCATCCGCCGTAACAGTGGTACCTTCTTCTAAATCTGCTGCATAGGCAGGCATACCTCCACTAACTGACACGCATATGAGCGCCGCCAAAACAAGACTAATTATACGCTTTCCTATTACCTTCTTCATTCAGACTTACCTCCTCGTTTTTCATCCTATTAATTTGAAACCTTAAAAGTAGTAAATATGTTAATTTTAGCTAGTATTATCTTGTATCTACTGATACACGTTAATATTACATACCTGCCTATATTACACGCCTTAGATATACCTCACACCTTTTGAGCGACTGAAGGATATTAGTAAAAACATTTTAGCACTTATACAGAGAAATTCACTAATCCTAGTCCATAAGCACATCTGCAATATCTTTTTCATATTCGGATTTCTACTTATTAATGTTTGTGTACATTAATTAACAAGAAACCAAAATGCTTAGTTCTAATGAAACCGCAAATAACAGTTTCATTTTATAAACTTCGTCCCCCTCTCAAGATTTCATGATTTATGGCGGCCACCATAAGAACTCCTTGAATTCTATAAGTATATTATAAAACCTATATACGGGTATGTCAAACGTTTGATATAAAATATTTGAATTAATTACATAATTTTATCATTTTTTTTAAATAAATATTACCAACGCTTTTCAATTTTTATTGCTCAAATTAGCTAAATATGCTGATGTACAAGTAATTAGATAACTCAATTCTTCAATTTGCTATAATAAAAGTAATGGTTTATTGCTAAACCGTTTATATCAAGCGTTTTATACTTATTCGTAAATAATTTACAAATTATACAAATATAAAATATAATTGACATATCCAAATTGTCATATTAAGATTAGGATGATATCAATATAGCATCAGAGGTGATAGATTTGTCTACAATAAATGATATTGCAAAATTAGTAGGTGTAAACGTTGCAACTGTTTCCAGAGTTTTAAATAATAGAGGGTACATTAGTGATAGTTTGAGAAGTAAAGTTTATGCTGCTATGGAGGAACTGCATTATCAGCCAAATGAAATTGCACGTTCCCTTTCTCGAAAGAAATCAAATGTAATAGGCTTGATAATTCCAACCATTTTCCATCCTTTTTTTGCTGCAATTACCGAACATATTGAGTACTACGCATACTTAAAGGGTTACAAAATTCTACTTTGCATATCACAATTAGATGCAGTAAAAGAAGGAAATTATATCTCTCTACTAAAAGCCAGTCAGGTTGACAGTATAATTATGGCTAGCCAAACCATAGACATTTCTAATTTTGATATTAATTTACCTATGGTTACATTTGAGAGAAAAATCGGAAATATACCATATGTATGCTCCGATAACTATCATGGCGGAACTCTTGCAACTAATCTTCTAATTAAAAAGGGCTGCAAAAACCTTGCATACATAGGTGGTAATCTTAAGTTAGATATGTTATCAAATGCCCGCTATAAAGCATTTAAGGACATTTGCGAAGAGAATAAAATTTGGAATATTAGTGCTCAGACCGAGAAAAATGGCTTTAACAATGATGAATATAATAAGATTATTTTAAAACTCTTTAATGATTATCCCAATATTGACGGAATTTTTTGCAGTAGTGATGTAATTGCCTCACATGCCGCTAGAATATGTAAGGATTTGAAAAAGCGTATTCCTGAAGATGTTCGTATTGTTGGATATGATGGCGTGAACTTTGGTTGTATGTCCTCAATTACTACCATAAGCCAATCAATCAAAGAGATGGCAGAAATGCTAATTGAACTTTCAATAAAGCAGATAGAAAAGAAATCTGTACCCGATAAGGTTATTTTCCCAGTTACTCTTATAGAGCGTCAAACGACATAGCATTATCAGCTACTATTATTATAGCAATCTATACAAAACAGTGATGAGTATTAAATTGCAGGCATAAAATATTTTGCCTGCAATTTTTTATTCTTAATGTCTGTTTAAACGTTTTTGAATATTTAGTATAATTTTTATATAAAGACTAACTATTAAAAGTCAAGTCTTAAAATGATGTTTTTTGAATAAAGTGCAGAAATGCATTTTAGATATACATGAACTTTGAAAACTGCATGACGAATAGAGCATCTGTTAAGGTGCTCAAAAAAGAAGTATAAAGAAATAGTTTAAGCCGCTTTGATGTATGCTTGCTTTGTTTTTTCGAGATTGAAAATAACCCTTACAAGCTTTTTGGCGGCATGTGAGATTGCGACATTGTAATGCTTACCTTCACTACGTTTCTTTTTGAGATATGCCGCAAAAGTAGGATCCCATTGACAAACGAATTTGGCAGCATTGAATAGTGCATAACGCAAATATTTTGAACCACGCTTTTCCATGTGAGAGTAAGTAGATTCTAATTGTCCTGACTGGAAGGTTGATGGTGATAGTCCAGCATATGCAAGTATTTTATCAGGTGAATCAAACCTGCTAAAATCGCCGATTTCAGCAACAATCATTGCTCCCATGCGATAATTGATTCCGGGAATAGTGAGTATTGGAGAAGATATTTCATCCATAATAGATTTAATTTCAGTCTCAATATCATCAATCTCTGAGTCTAACTCCTTAATTAAGGAAATTGTATGCTTCATTTCTAGAGACTTAGCTGGCATTATTGAACCGATGGAAGTTCTAGCAGCTTCACGGATAGTAACAGCCATGTCTTTGCTGTAGCGACCTCTTGAAGCGTCACTTAAAAGGTTTGCAAGCTTGGTTAAGTGAGCAGTAGCTATTTTAGAAGCACCAGGGAACTCCTGTAATAAAGCATAGACAGAAGCCATATGTAAGGTTGGAACCAACTTCTCTAGTTCAGGAAAAAGAATGGTAACAAGCCTTGATATAGACATCTTTAGCTTGGCACGTTCCTGAACTTTATCCAGACGGTAACGAGTTAGTGATTTTAGCTCTTCATTGTGGTAAGATGTATCTGAGTAGGGCTTAAGGTTTACATCAGACATTAACATCATAGCAATTGTACGGGCATCAACTTTATCCGTTTTCGTCTTTCTAAGGCTTAGACTTTTTCTGTAAAGATTGGTATGTAACGGGTTGATAACATAGGTGGTCAGACCTTTATCAAGAAGGAATCCCAGAAGATTGTAGCTGTAGTGTCCAGTAGCCTCAAGGCCTACTTTTACTTTGCCAAAATCTGATGCAACGGATTCAATTCTTTGGAAAAGGCAATCGAAACCTTCAAGATTATTTGGGATGGTAAAAGCTTTAAATAGTACTTCTCCATCTGAGGTAATGATAAAGCAATCATGCTTATCCTTGGCAACATCAATTCCTACGTATAGCATAATAATACTCCTTAGAAATAAAATTTGATACTGTTTTAGGACCACGGTACTCTTTGCAGTTGTAACCTCGTTCTAAATAAACCGTCATGCGGTATCTAACTGATTAACAAAGTAACAAAGAGACTGTGGTTAGAGCCTTTTTAAAACCATCAAGTGGTAGGAGTGATTAACTAATCCACAGTATCTTAAAACAGCATAGCTTAACCTCAAGAAAAGGTAAAGAAAAGCTATGACTATATAATACGAGGAGTGAT
>JAEZFR010000548.1 GCA_023417285.1 Bacillota bacterium | reverse complement strand
GCAAAAAACTTAATTGGCAATTTTTCATTTTCCATTTGTTTACACCATCCTTCCTAATGGGTCTATTCAATCTACTAATTTTGAAATTTCTCTGACTTTTCTTAATGAATAATTCAGATTTTCATTTATTTCTTTTTGGGTTACCCCGTATTGCATCAAAAATTTCAGGAAATCACTTTCACTTATAATTTTATGGTTTTTATATAAATATACTTCTTGCAGCATATCCCAACTATGCGTATTATCTTTTTTGTTAATAATAGATTTTTTAATTGCGTTATTGATGACCGTTTTTACATCAGCATGACTAATTCCTTCAAATGCCAAAGCTACTTGTTCTAATTTTTTCTCATTCTCAATTACATTACTATTTAAATTTTTTATTAACGATTTTATAAGTCGCATTATTTCGTCTTTATTTGGCTTTTCAAGAGTAATTATTTTTGAAAATCTTCTCCATACTGCTGGATCAAGTAATTCGTGGTGATTTGTAGCTGCAATAAGAATGCTATTTTGACTAAAGCTATCAATATTTTGAAGCAAACTGTTCACTACCCGCTTCAATTCCCCAAGTTCATGCTTATCATCACGAAGTTTGGCAACAACATCAAATTCATCCAGAAATAAAATGCAATCTCTCCTGGAGGCATACTCAAATATCTTTCTTATATTTTTCGAAGTACTTCCAAGTAGCGATGATACTAATCCATCCAACCTAACAGTAATAAGCGGTAATCTTGCTTTAAAAGAAATATACTTTGCTACAGTTGTTTTTCCGCATCCGGGAGGCCCATAAAGAAGCAACGAGCTGATCATTTCAATTCCTGCTCTTAAAATCTCATCTCTATTTTGATAACTGTCAATAAAATCTTGAATTTCCTCATCGACATAAGGTTTTAAGATCGGGTTTTCAAAAATAGAATCAGGGATAAAAACGTCAACCATCTCCATTCGGCTTTCCGTATCAACAGGTTTAGTTGATAGTTCATCCAACGACGCCATTCTAACTTTCTTGTTTGTAAGTAAGGAATTTATTTTATTTGCTAAAGCAGTATCTCCTGTTTTCTCTAGATTAGCCGCAAGAACTTGAGCGTAATTATATACTTTTTCCTTGTCACCCAATATTCCACCCTCAATAATTTTAACGATTTCCGTATACATATTATTCCTCCAATCAATTATATTATAATTCTTTCGTGTCACAATGTCAATATTCCGTTACAATTAAAACGTTATTCGTTATTTATTTTAATTATATGTTATTATTGTTTTACATTTTGTTATCTTAGTGTCATTTACCCAATTAACGCAAAAGCGGTAAATCACAAAATCTACCGCTCATTTCATCAAATATTCATTTTAGTTATATCAACAGTGAGATTATTATTTAAGATATAATATCAACTTTAAGCATTGCTCCTAAATTTTCACATTAATGATCTAAAGACCATATATACTGCTCCTGACGAAAAAACCGCCTTAAAACAGTTGGAGATAGTTACTCATAA
The DNA here is from genome assembly GCA_023417285.1 of Bacillota bacterium. Lineage (GTDB taxonomy): Bacteria > Bacillota > Clostridia > Acetivibrionales > DSM-1351 > Ruminiclostridium. The sequence goes on along the minus strand of JAEZFR010000548.1, from coordinate 2,483 downwards.
ATGGGATGAAAAATACCCTACCGCAATGAATCGCTGAATTCATCTTACCGAAAATTGAATCGTCAGAGAAGTGTCTTTCCAAGCTCCTAGGCTCTTTTGAAGGCATTGTATTTGGCTACTTTTGAGGCAACAAAAAAATGGACTATGCCTATACGAAATTGGGGTAAGGTCTATGGTGAATTATCAATTATGTTTCAAGGCCGTTTAGGATAAAATCTAAGGAGCTAAGAATTGTAATTCTTAGCTCCTATATTTGCATACTTGTTATCCCTACAAACTGGAATTTGTAAGTTTAACTTCAAACCCATTTTATATGTTTTTAAACCTATCAAGAATATTTTTTCCCTTCACCCCATGCTTTTCCAACCACTTCGCCCAAAGTAACATAGCTGTTACTGAAAGAATCATAAAGTACCATTCCGCTCTTCATAACATCAAGTTTTCCTGTCTCATTCAAGATAGTTTCATCCGCGGCGACATCAACTATAGCTCCGATTACCGTACTAAAATTACCTGTTCTGACAAATTCTCTGAGTTCACATTCAATCACCAACGAACTCCCCTCGATCATTGGTGCATCAACATGTTCACTCTTAATTGCTTTTAATCCTGTTTTATCAAATTTTTCAGGTTCTTTGTATCCGCTTACTGTTCCAAAGTAATCCACAGCTCCCATCAATTTCTGGTTCACCAGAGCAATCGTGAATGCTCGTCTCTTTTCAATGTTCTCATGTGTCTTTTTACTCTCGCCAATGCATAGAGCCATATCACCTTCCACGGTTCTCGTTGCCTCATGCAAATTCATCACATTAACTGTTCCATCATCATTATAAGTTGCCACCATTAACACTGGCATCGGATAACCATAAGATAAAGAACTACGTCCTACATATTTCATTATACTTGTTTCTCCTTTACATGAATTTTTTGCCTTCACCCCATGGTTTACCAACAATTTCTCTAAGAGAAATATAGTTCGTTCCAAATGGATCGTAAAGAATCATTCCAGTTTTTAATGAATCAATTCCACCTCTGACATTTACCACTGCTTCATCTGCAGCAATGTTCTTAATCTTTGCCAAGACCGTAGTGAAATTTGTTCCATTAACGATTTCTATTAACTCACATTCAATTACTACTGGACTACCTTCGATAATAGGTGCATCTACGAACTGGCTCTTCACAGCTTTTAAGCCAGATTTTGCAAATTTATCAGGCATACTGTAACCTGTCACACTGCCAAGAAAATCTACCTCAGCCATTAACTCCTGATTTACCAAAGCAACTGTGAACGCACGTCTTTTCTCTACATTTTCATGGGTCTTACTGCGAGGACCAATACATAACGCCAGATCTCCGGCATTCGTTCTCATTGCCTCATGTAAATTCATGACATTGACACTTCCATCTTCGTTATAAGTAGCAACCATGAGCACTGGTACTGGATATCCATAGCCAAATGCATTTGCGCCTAAATTCTTCATCATAATAATTTTCCTTTCTTAATCTCATTTTTCTTTGTAATTAATATTTTATTACGCCCCTATTATAATCAATATACCTTTTCAAAATCAACGCTATATATTAACATTAAGTATGGCTTATTTTAGTCTTTCTTAATGTGGGAATGGAGATTGTGACAATGAATGTAACTTACGACGATGAAATTATGCAGGCTTTGGTGAAACTTGGCACGGACTTTCCACGTCTTAATTGGAATTTCTGTCCTGATGCAGAGTACGGTAACAATGAACTTGTCTCTCATTGGCTCGGTGAGGATAATGAAGATGTAATGATATGCGTATTTAAGGATAAACGACTCAATGAACAATTTCATCGACAGGACTTTTTCTTTCTGCACTTTGCGTATTGTGGCGATTATGATGCCTTAAGTGCAAAATATAATAATCGTATCACCATAAAAGAAGGGGACTGCTACATTGGACAACCCTATAGTGGTTATGCTGCCAAAAGAGAATCTGATGAAGAAGGTATCATTATTGGCGTGTTAATCCGACAAGAAACATTTATACAAGAATTTCTTGCGTCCTTTTCCACTGACACTGCTATGCTGAATTTCTTCCTGGAACCGCATAAAAATCAGTACGCAGATGAATTCGTTCATTTAACACTTCCCTCAAATTCTCCTATCTGGAGATTACTGGGTCTGATGATTCTCGAATATGCAAATAAAACAAATGACTCTCAGAAAATCATCAAACCATTGGTGATGTCACTGTGCATGTATATTTCCTCCGAATATAAGCATCAGAATCTTCCAACAAAATTATCAATGGTGGAACAGATTGTTGAATATATTGATTCTAATGTTGACACTATCACTTTGTCTTCTGCTGCATCCCATTTTGGCTATCACCCTGTTTATATTTCAAAGCTCCTACCAAAGAAAACGGGAAAAACATTTTCTCAAATAGTCACGGATGCTAGAATGCGAAGAGCCAAGCTACTCCTTAGTCACACAG
>JAEZFR010000510.1 GCA_023417285.1 Bacillota bacterium | reverse complement strand
ATCATACGATAATCTTAAGGGTGAAATTATCACAAACTAAAGACAAATTTATATGGGATTTATTTACATATTGTTTGATGTATGATAAAATTTATTTGGTTTGTTGCAATCCAATGTTTTTAGATTTTCTAACAAATGGAGGGTTGTAAATGTCAATATCTAGAAAAATAACAGTCTGTTCTATCCTAATTATTCTTATTTTCTCATTTCTCATTAATTCCTTATTTCCAAATCAAGCATTAGCTTATAATATCTCAGATTATTTAACCTTTATTGTTTTATCTAAGTACAGTGCAGAGATGGATATAGGTAGTGAAATCTCAATTTCTGGCATTGCGTCGTCCGGTGATAGGATTTCTTGGAGCAGTAGTAATTCAAAGGTAGCAGAGGTTAATACCTATGGAAAAGTAATAGCAAAGAAATCTGGCACGGCACGGATTACCGCAAAGGTAAAAAATGCAGAGGCAACTTGCAAGATATATGTAAGGAAAACAGAGATCTCCCTTAGTAGTACTTATGTATCTCTTGAAAGAAATAGTTTCTATCAACTTTCTGCAAAAAGCTCTAATGGTTCTCAAATCACATGGAACAGCAGCAAAAAGAGTATTGCCACTGTAGACGAAGGAGGTAAAATTACTGCTCAAAAGCCCGGTGAAACTGTTATAACTGCATCTGCTGACGGTACAACTGTCAAATGTAAAGTTGTAGTCAAAATCCCTACTCTAAAGTTAAACAGCACAACCATCAAGCTATTTAGGAAGCAAAGCTATAAGCTTAGCGCTGATGTTTCATCAAAGGTTACTCCTACCTGGAAGAGCAATAAAACAAGTGTTGCTACTGTGGACGAAACTGGCCTAGTGACAGCAATCAAGAATGGTACAGCAAGAATTACAGCCACTGTTGATGGTGTTTCAAGAACCTGTGAGGTTATAGTACAGAAGCCAAATATTAGTCTTAGTTCTAGTCAGCTTACACTTAAGGTAGGTTCAAAATTTAAACTCAAGGCTAATGTGTCCTCAAATATCCCCCCTGCTTGGTCTTCAAGCAATTCTAATGTCGCAGAAGTTGACTCAGATGGAAACATTAAGGCGCTAAAAAAAGGTACTGCATACATATACGCGTCTGAAGACGGTACAAAAGTAAAGTGCACTATAAAAGTGTCTGATTAGGTTAAATTCTACGCCCATAAATCAGTGGGTAATATATAAGATTATAAGTAAGTTTATTAAACTTTTCAGGATTGCATCAAACCACCATACCCACCAATTTAATGCTCATTTTATAAAAGTTTATTTATACAGGGGCTGTACCAACAACGTCTAAAGTTACATTGTCCTTTGGCAATTTTCTTCTTACAATGAGATAACACAGTAGGTGAATTGCCGCTGTTAAAGCCCACGATACTGGGTATGAAATAAACAAAACTTCCAAGGTGAGATAATGATCGAAGACAGTATAGACCCATACTATTCTGAACAGACACGCACCAGTAAGAGATACCAGCATTGGTATAATAGAATATCCTATACCCCTCATCTGGCCCACCAATACTTCCATAATACCGCATAAAAGATACGGCAAGCATATATATGTCATTCGTATAACACCAAATGCTATAACCTCAGCGTCACTGTTATATAAACTTAGCAATGGTTTGGCGAACAGGACAAACGCCCCGCCCATAGTTATTCCTACAAAGGAAACAATCCCAATGCATATCCACAATATCTTTCTAACCCTCTTATATTGCTTTGCGCCCATATTTTGACTGGTAAAGGTAATATTTGTTTGATAAATGGTGTTCATTGCTATGTATACAAATCCTTCTAGATTGCTTGCAGCAGCATTTCCAGCAATAGCTACCGAACCAAAAGAATTGATAGATGATTGTATTAATACATTGGATATAGAGAATAAAGACCCCTGAATACCCGCCGGTAGACCAATTCTAGAAATTAATAATAGTTTATCTTTTTTTATACCTAGTTGCTTCAAGTTCAGCCTAATTGCTCCATTAGAAACCATCAAGCAACGTACAATCAGTATCATTGAAATATACTGTGCCGTGATTGTAGCTGTTGCAACTCCTCCAACACTCATCTTAAACCCAACTACAAGCAACAGATTTAGCAATACATTTACTACCCCTGAGATGGTCAGAAAATATAAAGGCCTTCTGGTATCTCCTACAGACCTGAGTATTGCGCTGCCAAATGCATATATCATATTTGCAGGCATGCCGATAAATAGTATTCTCATATATAGTACAGCACTGTCTATTACATCTGCAGGTGTATCCATTAGCTGCAAAAGTGGTCTCGCCAAAATAATTCCGACAATACCAATAAACACTCCAGATAAGGCAGCAATAGTGATGGACGTATGTACTGTTTCTTTTATACCCACATAATCATTGGAACCGTAATATTTCGAAACAGCTACACTTGTACCTATTGAAAGACCAATAAAAACATTGACCATTAGAGTAGTCAATGACCCGGTTGACCCTACAGCAGAAAGTGCCTGCTTTCCAACAAATTGTCCTACAATTATAATATTAGTAGCATTATATAAAAGCTGAAACATGCCAGTAAGCATTAAAGGCAAGGTAAATATTAGCATTTTACCTAGCAATGGGCCTCTGCACATGTCTATTTCATAATTTGTTCTAGAAAAACTTCTCATGGTTAATTACCTAATAATTGCCTTTCGTGCAAAACAATAATTTAATAGAAAGAGTATACTCCTTTTCTTTACATAATGCCATAGTAATATGTAACTTTTAGATGTCAAGTTAAAATTTTTAATGTTTTACCGCGAATGATGGTGTATAATTTTGTTAAATTAACATTACCTTCGGGGGGAAAATGAATAAAATAAAATATTTTTTATCCTTTACAGTGCTATTAATAATTTGCTTCTGTATTCCACTTAACGCAAATCAGGAAGAAAGTACCGAGAATGTTGAATACTACAGGGCAAAAGTTATAAAGATTTTAGGTGAAGAGAAACCTGAGGTTGAATACTCCGGTGGAGAAGTAACTCTTAACCTACAATATGTTGAGGTTAAAGTACTGGAAGGCCCATTTAGTGGCAAAACATTGAAAGCAGAATATCAGCTTAATCAAGGTATGGACATAAAATACAATATAAAAGCCCTAAAGTCTGGGGATAAGGTATTTGTATATATTCAGGAGGACGAAGCAGGCGGCACTCAACAAGTTTACATTACGGAAATTGTTAGAGAGAAGTACCTTTTATTTTTAGTTGCACTCTTTGTTGTGATACTATTGCTGGTAGGTAGAACCAAAGGACTGAAGGCACTCATCTCCTTGATAATAACTATTTTTGCAGTAATTAAGGTATTACTACCCGCTATAC
>JAEZFR010000505.1 GCA_023417285.1 Bacillota bacterium | reverse complement strand
TTATAGTACAGAGGATGCTGCAAAGAGGGATGCAATTGCAAAACTATGTGCATTACTCAAGAAGCAGGGTACTATTGATGGAGTTGGATTACAATCTCATCAAAAGTCAGCTGCACCAACTATAGAAGCTATTGCTAAGTCTATAGACGATATGGCTAAACTTGGACTAGAGGTACAGATTACCGAGCTTGATGTTGATATGCATATAGAATCAGATTCAGACGCAGTTGCTCAAGGCTACAGATACAAGGAAATGTTTGACCTTTTTAGGAGCAAGAAGGCTGTTACAAATGTAACTGTTTGGGGACTAACAGATGACAGAACATGGTTGCGTGGTAGTGTTGGTTTAGAGCATTCTGACCCTCTACTATTTGACAAGGATTATCAGGCTAAACCAGCATTCTGGGGTATTGCTGACCCAAGCAAGCTACCTATATACACAAACACTGTAAAGGTATACAAGGGAACACCATCAAAAATAGATGGTAAGACAGAACTTGCATATGGTGTTCAGGCTATAACAAGCATCGATTCATCAAATAGTTCTACCTTCAATGCATCATGGGACGAAAAAAACCTGTATTTGCTGATTAATGTTGCAGATGCAACTAAGGATAAAACTGATGCAGTTGAGATCATGACTGATAACAACGGAATGAGCACTTCATTTACCGTTACTAGAGCAAATAAGGTTACTGGTGCTACTGTAGTAAGCAAGGTAGTTGATTCTAAGAAGGGATATACCTTGGAGGTAAAAGTCCCGATGAAGGATTTGAAACTGAATAACTCTGTTGGTATTGATATTGTTATAAAAGATGGCAAAAAACAATATGTATGGAATGATAAGAAGTACACTGGCAAGAAGGTTGTTGCTAATTATGGTAAGCTACAATTAAAGGCAATGCCAAAGCTTACTGAAGCAATAAAGGGCAGCGCTAAGATTGATGCTAAGATTGACGCTTCCTGGGCAAAAGCAAAGGAGATAAACGTCAATAACTTCTCATCAGGAACTACTGGTGCTACTGCTACCATGAAGACAATGTGGGACGAAAACTACATTTATATCCTTGCAAATGTAAAGGACCCTGTTCTAAATGACGCAAGCGGAAACGTTTGGGAGCAGGACTCATTAGAAGTATTTATTGATGAGAACAATGCAAAAACAGTAACTTATCAAGCAGACGATATCCAGTACAGAGTAAACTACAAGAACCTCAAAACTATTACAAGTGGTTTGGATGTAAAGAGCTTTGATTCTGCAACAGCAAAAACCAAGGATGGTTATATTGTTGAAATGAGAATTCCAAAGACTATAGCGAAATTCCAAGTAGGTCAGTTGATAGGTTTTGATGCTCAGGTAAACAACTCAGACGCTAAGGGCGCTAGAGTTAGTATCACAAATTGGAATGACTTAACCGGTCAGGGATATTGCAACACAGAAAGCTTTGGTATATTGAAGCTTATAACTAAGTAATAACAGCTAGTTCTTTAGAGCAATTAAGATCTAGCGAGTGGTAAAAAAATATGCCTCTACTAGAAGATGTGAATTCATATAATATAGGATCAAACATCAATAGTAGGGCATATTTTTTGCCCTTATTGAAAGCAGGGTTACCTTGTAGAGATTCTGTAATATGCCTTAACAGCAGGCTCAATACCCTTTGCGTGCATTAACTCGGATACGGTAACCAGCTGAAAGTTCTTCTCAATGAGGGTTGGTACTATTTTTTCTATTGCTTGGACTGTCGTTGCATGAGTATCATGAAAAAGTATGATATCTCCATCCTTGATATTTGTAGTAGCAATATTAAAGATCTTCTCCGGATTTCTTGATTTCCAATCCAAAGTGTCTATTGACCAGATAATTGCAGGCATACCAGCTTTTTTGACTACCCTTGAATTGTAGCTGCCGTAGCAGGGACGAAACACACATGGATACCTACCGCATATCTTGTAGATAGCCTTATCAGTAGAGTTTAGTTCCTATTCAATAAGCTTGTCACTTATCTTCGTAAGCTGATAATGATTGAAGCTATGATTGCCAACTTCATTGCCCTCCTTTATCATTCTTTGTATTATTTCTGCATGGTTGGATACTTCACAACCCAAGACAAAAAAGGTGGCAACACTATTATTCTTTTTTAATATATCAAGTATTAAAGGGGTATTGACACTATGGGGGCCATCGTCAAAGGTAAGTGCTACTTTTGGCTTACCCGAATCAAACTTATATCGTGGTGGGCGATGGGTGGTTGGATAAACTTTAATACCATCACTATCTAGGTTTTTTTGTCCAACATAATTTATATAGCCTTCCAACTCATTATACGATAGCTCTATTTGCTGTGATTTTGAGTTTGGGGAATCGGAATAGCTTAAAATGACACCATCCCTTTTTAATACTATTTGGTTAAAGGTAAGCTGCTTTTTAATTATATTATTTACAGCGGCAACTGCCGTTTTATCACCAAGTAAATGTTTGGAGCACAGTGATGATAGCGCATTCATATAGTCTTTTCTGAATATATCATTGTCAAATAATCGCCTGTTGTCCAGCATATTATAATTTATACAGCTTGAATATACTTGAGAATAATCATTACCTATCTTACAGTATAAAATTAACCTAACACTGGCTAGCTCGTCACTAGCCTTGTAGGATTCATAATCTATGTGATAATTTTTTATGGGCGACCTCTCGGGAGTTAGGCTATGGTTAGAAGAAATTATATCAGAGCATTTATTTATTAAAAGATTGAGCTCACAATTTGTTATTGTATCAATTGCGCTATTTCCCGTTACTGGGTAGTTTGCTGTTATAACTTTATTATTAATTGTGACTTTGGTATGGCACGTTTGACCAACTTCATGTATCTGCTCAAGTGAGGGTTGGATAGGCTTCAATATATATTTCACAAGTACCAGCATACATATAGAAATTGCAAGAACCACCAAGCTTGACTTCAAAACTATTTTAGATGCTTTACTCTTTGACATTCATCTTACCCCATAATTCATTATATTAGGTGTAGTATTATCATTTTCAAATAAAAAGATAATAAGAAATAATATAAAAAAATTTCCAGTAAATCACTTGAGAATATTGAGATTAGTGGAGCTATAGTTTATGATTAATGAGGGCACATATTCTATTTATTTGCCTGTGGGCATATATCAAGTATTAAATCTATACTGATTTTGAAAAGGGGAGTTAACAATGATAAAAAAGTATGTTATCAAAGAAAATGGGTTAACGATTTATCGACTTGTATTGATAGAAAAATGTGGTGCCAGCAAGGAAATTTTAGTATGCCCCGATTGCGGCATGAATCTATTGAGGTATGTTGTAGATGGTGTAAATGTTGTTGACTATGAAGCTCACAAAGTAAAGGGTGACTATACTGGAACTCCATTACTGTATCCTACACCCAATAGGGTTAAGGACGGAGTATTTAAGTATAAAGGCAGAGAATACATACAGGAGCTAAATGGAAAGCTTATAACTATTCATGGGCTGGTTATTTATTACCCATTCGAGCATATTAAGGTTGTTGAAACAGAAGACAGCATTTCTATAT
>JAEZFR010000492.1 GCA_023417285.1 Bacillota bacterium | reverse complement strand
GTATATAAGCTGTTTGGGGTTCTATAGAATTCTCTGGACCGCAGGAAAAAGGAGAAGATTCTGTTTGTGCCCAGCCCAATCCAACCCAATCACCAACTGCAAATTGTGTAGTTTCATCAAACTTTTTCACTGGCCTGTTTACTAGCAGTTCTCCTGACTCCGAGACCACACGAAGCATTTGGCCGTAGTCAGCAATTATCCTTGCGGGATACATATCACCAGTAAAGTTTTGTCTCCATTGCTCTTCAAAATATTCATTCCAACCATAATTTTTTATTTCCACGATTTCAATCCATCCTTTATCAATTTATCTTCTTCTTGTCTGCGTTTCTTTTTGTTCTTTATTTCATTTTCCTGCACCCTAGTTCTTGGATTTATTACCCAGCTGCCTCGAATTTCCTTGATATATTCATAAGTACCTTTGATTTTTGTCATATCATTACCCTCCATTTTTTAAAAATTAATATATTTACAATCCAAAAAAGCACATAAAAAACCCGCAGATAACGGCCACCTGCGGGTTAAAAAAGAGACACCATTCTATTGATGTGAGTCCCCTTCAACTTGTATAAAAGCAACAAAAAAACACGCTACCGATGCGTGTTGATACTTGCTATATACACGATTTTAGGGCTAGTCACATACTATTGCCTGCTGCCCATCCCTTGTCACCTGGTTGCTCGAAAGAAGCCGCATAGGAAACACAAATAAAGCTTACAAATTATTTTGTGTACCTGTGCCAATATTTAGTTAGTCAAAAAACACCTCAACCTTTACTACAAACATTAAAAAAACTCCTTTCGCTCTAAATTTATTATTGCATTATGATGCAATAATATTATTATATGAATGTCTCCAAAAATTGTCAACTAATATATAAAGAAACATAAAAAGGCAAATATAACGAAATAAAAATATGAAACGCTTAACACAAGTAATTTGCATATATTTCACCATATTTTCCTTGAAAATTTGGATATAATTACAAATTTTATATAAATCATTCACTAAAATTAAACAAAATTGAATAACACCAAGAAAAATATATGTCAAACGATTGACATATATTTTTCTTGGTGTTATTATTAAAGCATAAAAAATATATAAACTTTTAGGAGGATAAGTATGAGAAAATTGAGATTAGTCAGTCTTGGTCTAGCTGCAGCAGTGATGCTTACAGCTTTTGTAGGGTGTGGCTCGGATTCATCTTCTTCAGCAAGTAGTTCAACAGCAAGTGAATCTGTACAGAGTACTGATTCAGGTAGCCCGGCAAAAGCAGTTGACATTACGTTTTTGAATTCTAAGGGAGAGATTCAGTCTCAGCTTGAAGAAGCTGCAAAGGTGTTTACAAGTGAAAATCCAAATATTAAGGTTGAGATTGTTCCATGTCCAACAGGTAAATCACCGTTTGAAGTAATGTCTACAATGTATAGCTCCGGTAACGCACCAACATTAGCTATGATTGATGCTGGTGATATTCCTAGACTAAAGGATAATTTTATTGAGCTTGATGGTGAAAAGTGGGTAGCGGAAGCGCTTGAAGGCACAACAAACAGTGCTAAGATTGATGGTAAATTGTATGCGTTCCCATTTGCAGTTGAAGGATTTGGTTTTATTTATAACAAGAAGGTTCTTGATGAGGCATTTGGTGGTAGCTTTGACCCAAATTCAATTACTACAAGAACAGCATTAAAGGATGCTTTTGATAAGGTTGAGAAGATAGGTAAAAAGGCTCTTATAGTTTCCCCTATGGATTGGTCAATGGGATCACATCTGTTCTCTTATAGCTACGTAGCAGCAGGAAAGGGTGACCAAGCAGCATATGATAAGATGATGGCTGACTTAAAAGCTGGTACATATGACTTGTCTAGCGTTCCAGAATATAACGGATGGCTTGAGACCTTTGACTTACTAAAACAATATAACTATGGCAAGAATGATCCATTGTCCGTTACTTATGAAAAGGGTCCTGAAGTTCTAGGTAAAGGCGAAGTTGGTTTCTGGTTTATGGGTAACTGGGCATGGCCACAAATACAAGAATTTGATTCAGCTGATAAGCAGTATGGCTTTATTTCATACCCAATGAGTGATAACAGCAGCGATTTTGCATCAGGCAAGATAATATCCTTTGCTTCCAAATTTGTTGGAATAGACAAGAAGCAGAACTCAGCTGACCAGCAAGAAGCGGCAAAGAAATTCCTTGATTGGATAGTTTTTGAGAATAGCGGACAAGATCAATTGGTTAACAAAATGAATCTAGTACCAGCATTCAAGAATATTACTACTCCTATACCTGATCCTCTAGGTAGTTCAATTAAAACCGCAATGGGAGAAGGCAAAACAATAAATGCTATCGATGTTTACACTGTAATGCCAGCAGACCATTGGGCTAAGGTTGGCGCTTCATTGCAGAAGTATCTTAGCAATAATACTGATAAAGCTGGATTGACTAAAGAAATTGTTGAGTACTGGAAAACGGTTGAATAATTATTAAACTTTAATAAGACATTAAGAACTTAATCTTTAAGTGATTAAGCGCTTAAGCAATTACTTAGTAGTGTATAGGCAGGCACAAGATATTTTAACTAGCTTGTCGCCTGCCTATTTATTTTAATTGATTTTATGGAGAGGGGGCGACCCATGTGAATGGAAAGAGAAAGGAATCTGTTAAGAATTTTATGATTTTTTGTGCTCCAACCATTTTAATCTTTTCAACGGTAGTGCTGATTCCCTTTATTTTTGGTATCTATTTAACTTTTACAAATTGGAATGGTATCTCAGGAGGCTATACTTTTGCGGGAGTGAGTAACTACCTTAGTATTATAAACGATCATGAATTCTGGGATTCTATCTTAATGACGCTAGAATATGTTATATTCACCGTTCTCTTTACCAATGTCATTGCATTTTTACTTGCATATCTATTGACTACCAGGGTACATGGACAGAACACATTAAGAGCAAGTTTCTTTACTCCAAATATTGTAGGAGGAATTATACTTGGTATTATATGGAACTTTATATTTTCTACTGTTTTAACGTATGTAGGGAATTCAGCAGGTATTGAAATATTACAAAACTCTTGGCTAGGAAAACCCGAGACAGCCTTTTGGGCATTGGTGTTGGTATCTGTGTGGCAATATTCCGGATATATGATGGTAATCTATATTGCCGGGCTAATGAATGTTCCTAAAGACATGTTGGAAGCAGCAAGTGTAGACGGTGCTAACGAGGTGAAAAAGCTATTTAAAATAGTAATTCCTCTAGTTGTTCCATCATTTATCATATGTGTATTTTTGACTCTTCAAAGAGCATTTATGGTGTATGATCTTAACATGTCACTTACTAAAGGAGGACCTTTTGGCAGCACCAAAATGGTATCTATGTTCGTTTATGAAAAAGCTTTCCTATCTCAGCAGTTTGGGGTAGGTCAATCAGCAGCAATATTCTTGTTTGTAATAGTAGCTATTGTAACAGTGACCCAACTATATTTTAGCAAGAAATTGGAGGTTGAGGCGTAATGGAACATTCAAACAAGCTGCTAACATATTTAAAAACTGTTTTTCTGACTTTATTAGCGCTATTTTATCTGACCCCTTTTATTTTGGTTTTATATAATTCAGTAAAACCTACAAAGGAATTTCTTGAAAACCCCATTGCTTTGCCTAAAGTATTTAATCTTAATAATTTCTATGAAGCCTTTGATAAAATGAACTTTTTATCAGGTTTTATGAATACACTTATAATTACGTCATTAAGTGTTATATTAATTGTTATTTTTTCATCTATGACAGCCTATGGTCTTGTTCGTAGAAAAACAAAGTTAAGTAATGTGTTATTTATAATGTTTGTTGCGGCTATGATTATACCGTTTCAAGCAATAATGATACCCCTTGTTAAAATATATGGGTCGCTAGGATTGCTAAACAATATGTTTACTCTTATATACATGTATATTGGGTTTGGAGCACCAATGGCAATCTTTATTTTTCACGGCTTTATCAAAACTATTCCTTTAGAAATTGAAGAAGCGGCTATGATAGATGGGTGCTCAAAACTTAGAACGTTTTATCAAATTGTATTTCCACTTTTAAAACCCATTATTATGTCTTTAGTGATATTGGATGTTTTATGGATATGGAATGACTTCCTGCTTCCAAGCCTGGTACTTATTAAACCGGCTCAAAGAACGCTTCCACTTTCTACATTTTATTTCTTTGGGACGTATACAGTAAATTATGGTCTATTAATGGCGGGACTCTTAATGACCATTCTGCCAGTACTAGTTATATATGTATTCTTACAAAAATATATTATTGAGGGCGTAATGCAGGGTTCTATAAAATAACTATGAAGGTTGAGAGTGATATGAGTATAAAAAACCAGATTATGCTTATTACATATGCAGATAGTCTTGGGAAAAATCTGACAGAATTAAACACAGTACTGGATTTATATTTTAATAAAGCAATAAAAGGTATTCATTTACTGCCATTTTTCCCTTCTTCAGGGGATAGAGGGTTCTCTCCTCTCTGCTATGATAGAATAGATAGTAACTTCGGAACCTGGCAAGACATGGAGGTATTATCAAAGAACTATTTCTTAATGTATGATTTTATGATTAATCATATATCGTACTATTCAGAGTATTTTCAGAATTTCTTAGAAAAAAAGGACGAGTCCGAGTATAAGGACATGTTTATTCGTTATAAGAGTTTCTGGGAGAATGGTGAACCAACACCAGATCAAGTAGACTTGATTTACAAGAGAAAACCAAGGGCTCCATATATAGAGGCTAAATTTAAAGATGGCACCTCCGAAAAGGTTTGGTGTACCTTTGGGGAGGACCAGATAGATATTAATTTGACTTCAAAAGTTACTCAGGACTTTATAAGGGATACTATTGATTTTCTTATGAAGCATTATATGAGTATATTAAGATTGGACGCCTTTGCATATGCTATCAAAAAGCTAGGTACAAACTGCTTTTTTGTTGAACCTGAAATTTGGGAGCATCTTGAAAATGTGCAGAAGCTTGTTGCGAAAGAAAATAAAATTATTCTTCCTGAGATACATGAGCATTATAAAATACAGCTAAAGCTTGCAGAAAAGGGATTTTGGGTTTATGACTTTGCACTGCCAATGCTGGTAATATACACCTTATATAC
>JAEZFR010000489.1 GCA_023417285.1 Bacillota bacterium | reverse complement strand
TTCATATTAGATCTGCTCCAATCAATAGAATTAAGGTTTATTATTGTATCCGAATAATTACTTTTATTATTTTTATATAAGAAATTACCTAAATAACCCAACGCAACCAAAACTACTCCATGAGCATTAATGTAATTTTTCCTACATTCGTATGCACTAAGGTTCTTACTCTGAACCTGTTTCCATTCGTGCATTGTGGTACAAAGAAAATTCCAGTACTCCTTCACAAACTTCTCATCACTCTCGCTAACTTTGTCCCCCTTTTTCTTACCAAGTATGTAGCATATAGAACTATAGATGTTGGTCAACGTAAATATTTTAGGCGAGAATTTTGATAAGTTATCGGCTTCCTTATCTGTAAAATGTTTAAGAAGGGGAATAGATTCCAGAACCCTTTTCGATAGTAATGATAAGGGGTCTCTATTGTCATACAAAATTCCAATAGATCTTGTAGTGTTTACAGCATGTTTATTTAAGTCTGCAAACATTTGCTGGCTTCTTTTTAAATCGTTATCTTTAAAGAATACGATTGAAATAGTCTCCTTCTCTAATTCAGGATTTGATTTTAGGGCTTCTTCAATTGCCGCTCTACGATGTTGGCCATCGTTAATAAGGAACTTAGAATCCATAGGTATATTAAGTTGCCCTAAATCACTATCTGAATATGGGTGAAAAGATATATCTCCATCTACAGAAGCTGTAAGTGATGAAAAAACATAATCATCAGGATTATTTAGTATATATTCAGTAATTTCAGGAATTCTTGCAGCATTAAGTATTCTCTGTGCCCTATACTCTGGAGGCAGATCACTATCAATTGTTTGAAAAATCTTAGAAACGATTTTTAATGGACACATTGCAACATAATATTCTTTTTTAGCTTGTAGTCCCCTTATGGCTGGGAAAGAGAATGTAAAACCTATTGTCATTTTATCACCTACGTACGTAATTCTACTTATCTACTTAAGTATATAAGACATAAAAACCGTAGTCAATATAGAAAAGAAATACATTTCATCTTATAATTTAATCTGGTGCTTCTCATAAAATATAATGCTAAGTTGCCTTCAGTCACCTATTTGAGATATCTATTACTTTGTATCAGTTAAGAGGTATAGCCTGAACAAACATCACCTATCAAATATGTAGGTCTTATAGGTTATTGAGGAAGGGCTATATATTATACTTATTAGCATTCAGCCATAATAAATCTCACTTCTATGGCATATTCTACTTATTCAGGACGACTAATTTATACCGTACTAAATCTTCTTAAATTAAAAATACTGCATATAGTGGAACTGACTTTATATTGTTCGCAAATCCAAAATTTTTACTTGAAATTCTAATAGAGTATGGTGGATTGTATCTTTGATTAAACACCATCAGACTTTTAGCCTTGGTATGCTCCCCTGATTTTACTTCTACAGGAATAATATCTCCATTTTTCATTTGCAGTATAAAATCTACCTCAGCCTTTCCATTACTCTCCCAATAATATGACGTATGCCCATTTGCAGCTAGTGCAGCTGCAACATAGTTTTCAGCAAGAGCACCCTTAAAGTTATCAAAAGCTGGTAAATTGCTCAATATTGCATTTGGTGGTATGTCAAACTTTGCAGATAACAACCCAACATCTGTCAAATATATTTTAAAGGACGAGAAGTCACAGTAAGCCTTTAACGGTAGCTTACCTTCATTTATCTTGTGACATTTTATTATTACCCCGCTTGCCTTCAACCAGTCTATAGGCGTTTCATACTGGTTTGACTTAGCTCCTGACTTTATTAGCTTGTATTGAAACTTCTTATTATCCTTAGCTAGCTGTGCCGGTATACTCCCAAACGCAGCCATAATTTTGGTTGTTTCATTTGGGGTCGCATACTTAGCCATATCCGCAATATATGCATCATTTATTGCCTTTTGAGTAGCAAATACAAAATCAAAATCCTTTTTACTGATATATTGTAAAACAGCCGCTGGCATACCCCCAGTTAGCAGATAGGTTTTGTAATAATCCATTGCCGTATCATGCATAGAAAACGGTGTATTATTACTAAAGCATTCTTTTATTAACTCTACAAAATCGCCTCTTCCCAATGCATTCAAATATTCTTCGAAATCAAGTGGATATAGAGTCATGAGGTCAACCTTCCCAACCGGAAAGGAGTAATTTTCTCTATTAACTGCCACTCCAAGTAAACTTCCCGCAGCAATAATATGATATTCATTGGCATTTTCATTGAAATACTTTAAAGCTGTTAATGCCCTCTCACAAGCTTGAATTTCATCAAAAAATATGAGAGTATGTTCTTTTAATATAGATTGCCCCGATTTTACAGTTAGTTCTTTTACAAGTCTTTCAGGGTTTAGGTCGCGGTCAAATATAGCGGCAAGCTCCTTGTTATCTTCAAAATTAAAGTATACACACGATTTATAATACTGCTTTCCAAAAGTAAGAATGGTATATGTCTTTCCTACCTGCCTAGCTCCTTGCAAAATCAAGGGCTTTCTATCAAGGCTTTGTTTCCATTCTATTAGTTTGTTGACTATTTTTCGTTCCAATAAATATCACCTCATTACTTTTATTATAACCAAATTGTATTATATTTATAAAATTAAGTCAATTACTGGGGAAGAACTACTTAATAAAATGCACATCTACTATATCAGTTAGTCATCAGATGGAAAAGCTCGTGTGGTAGCAAAACAGTACACCCCAAACATTAGTTTTTTGTCTAATATTTGGGGTGCACTGCCGTTATTAATATTCACTTACTAATATTTACCTATTATTATCTAGCTTATTATTATTTAGCTTAATACTCCTTGCGGTAAGTTTACCGTTAGCATCCATGGTATATTGGATAGCAATTTGTACAAGTATTAATTTTCTCCGCCATGCTGAATTATTGATTCACTAATCCTTACGCTTCTATAAATTGTACTAACTCCTTGTTGAACCTGTCACGCTGATCATAGAACAGGAAGTGACCACACGCTTCAAATGGTACAAGCTTTGAATTTCTGATACTATTATTTTGTGCTATAGCCAACGGATATAGGCAGACCTGGTCATTAATACCGTGAAGAATTAGCGTTGGAACATTTATTGTTTTCAGATCATTAAACAGCCCTTCTTCATCCAGCCAGGTGTTTGCTATAGCTGCAGTCGACCAGCTGGCTGCCTGCAGCCCCAATTGGAAAATCCAATCTGAAAGCGGGACAGAAACAGGATTATAAAAAATCATATTCCCAAACCCTCTAAGCATATTTGGCCGATCGTTATATGTGCCTTGAATGATGTTAATTACAGCCTGTTTTTGCAAGCCATATGGAAAATATGGTCGTTGGACAAGACTAGGAGCCGCTGCGGCAAAAAGAGCAAGTTTAGATACACCATACCCTTTATGTCTTGACATATACCTGATGCAAATCGCTCCTCCCGTTGAATGTCCCCCTAGGATAAAATTCTGCAATTTGAGTGCGTCAACCACACTTCTGACATCATCTGACAATCGGTCATAATCGTAACCTGTCCAGGGTCTGTCCGATAAGCCGAATCCCCTGATGTCCATTCCGATACACCTGTACCCCATTTTGGGCAATTGGTTGAATTGATATTCGAACAAATTATGGTTACCCGGCCATCCGTGAATGAACAGGATTGTTTTTGTTCCTGTTGGATTAATATCCTCCACATAAATTTTTACATTTGGTTCAACATTAACATAATACCCCATGTATATACCCCCATTAATAAAATCTCTTGTAATACATGGTATTCTCTTGAGAATTTTTATGTGAGGGGTTCTGCTTTGCCGAGGAAGAATAATGTTGGAAGTTTATTCTATATGGTAAGTTATAGAGCATTACATTTGGTTTTTTATGGATGCCATCAAAAAATCCATTCTTGGTTACCAAGTCTCAAGTACAAGGGATACAGGTCCATGTATGACGGCAGACTCCCATTGAAACCTAAATTAAAATGGCAAGTCATGAAATTCTGATTTACTCAGAGTTCTCTTGACATGCCATTTATTATGTATATATTCGTTTAGTTAAAACTACTTAATTAACCTCGCTGCCACCTCATCAATAACCAACGTAACATCTCTATGCATTTGTAGCATTGTTGCTGGATTTAAAGGAGTTATTTTTCCGCTTACAAGACCTTTAACAACTTTCGCTTTTCCTTCCCCACTTGCAACCATCAATATTTTTTTAGATTTCATTATTTGGCCTAAGCCCATTGTTATTGCAGTAGTAGGCACTTCATCAATAGAATCAAAAAATCTTGCATTAGCCTTAATTGTATTCTCAGTTAATGAAGTTAAGTGAGTTCCTGCAACCAGATATTCATCTGGTTCATTAAATGCAATATGTCCATTATTTCCTATTCCAAGCAATTGAATATCAATTCCACCTAATCCATCAATCATTTTGTCATAGTTTTTTCCTTCTTCATTGATATCTGCAGCTAATCCATTTGGAACAAAGGTTCTTTCCTTATTTATATTTATATGATTAAATAATTTATCATCCATGAAATATCTATAGCTTTGAGGATGATCCCCCGGTAATCCAATATATTCATCAAGATTTACAGTAGTAACTTCTGAGAAATCCACATTATCAGTTTTATTCATATTTACCAATTCCCGATATATCCCCTCTGGAGTTCCTCCAGTAGCTAAACCAAGCACAGCCTGTGGATTTGCCTTTACCTCTTCTGCAATTAGATTAGCAGCGACCTTACTCATTTTACTATAATCTTTAACAACTATAATTTCCATGTAGTTCTCCCCCATAGTATTATTTTAATTTTTTCTCTCCACCAAATTTGGCATATATTTTCACTATTTAAATGATAATGCCCTTGTGTAATGATACAATATTATGACCACTCCGCATCCTTAGTTATGTATATTTATTAGGTCCACTTAAACCTATAAACACAATTAATACATTCTAATGTATGACAAAATAAAGCCAACATTTGTGTTGAGAATATTCATTTATATATAGAGCTTGCTATCCTATATATATATATATATATATATAGCTTGCTATCCTAGTTCTAGTGCTGATTGATGAGAAAGGTATCCAAACCTACTGATATGTTAGCATTTTGACAATTGCTATATCCTTCCCTGTTGATAGCTTCTGTGAAATGATTTGTTTTAAAACTCCCATAGTTTTATGGTATTTTACTTATTTACATAATTTGCTTTCTCGACAAGAAGATTTTCTTAATACAAATACAAGAATACGAAACATTTTTTCATTATGATCCGTTAATATTTTTCATTTGCCATTAACTTGTTTGACTCTTTTATATGTTCTTTTGAATAATCTCCACGTCGCATTCCTACTCCGATATATAATGCATCTAATACACTATTATGTGCAATACGAGATGTTATAGATCCTTCTCTAAACATTGCATCACCAGCTTCTGCTATCAAACAAATATCTGCTGCCTTTGTGATAGGTGATTTTGGATACCCTGTGACGCATATAGTTGTTGCACCGACGGATTTTGCATTTTCAAGTGCTAGAACTGTTCCTTTAGAGCTACCTGATATCGAAACGCCTATCGCTACATCTTGTGGGTTCAGCATTGCTGACTGCATTAATGCATTTGCGGTGTCGTATGGAACATAACTGGGTATTCCTATACACAAGAAACGATAATTTGCATCTGATATCATATGCTTTGAATTGCCAGATGCATATAGCTCTACACGGTTCGCACTTGCAATGCTATCAACGGCACGTTCAAATGAGGCAACATTTAAATTTCTCATTGTATTTTGTAATGCCTTCATTTGACTCGACATTACTTTCTTTACTAGTACGTCAGCAGTATCTGTATCCTCAACATCTTCTTGTATCCAGTAATTAGACGGAATCATTTCACTTGCCATATAAATTTTCATTTCGTTAAATCCATCATAGCCTAACGCCTTACTAAATCTTACAATGGTTGCCTCACTTACTCCACATAAATCCCCTAACTGAGATATAGTACAATGAATAATATTTTCTGGATTTTGCATCATATAATCTGCAATCTTTCGCGCAGCCTCTGACATTTTTGGATAAGCATGGTTTAAATTTTCCATAAAAGTCATGTCATAATTGCTCCTTTTGATTAGTTATGCATTAATTGTATGAAATTTTTTTTCACGCGTCAAGCGCATTTGTATTTAATGCAAAATTATATGTATTTTTAATTTAAAAATTACTCCCCGAATATTGTATTAGCATCTTGCATGTTTTCAGCAATTTTTACACCAAAAGGACATCTTGTTTCACAATCCAAGCATCCTAGGCATTCTCCTCCATGATGCGGCAACCCCCTATAGTGTGATCTTACAGTTTCAGGTACTACATCATTGCTTTTAGCAATGTCTAAGTATTTTGTTACATCTGCAACATTAATTCCAACAGGACATGGTGAACAATGCCCACAGTAAACACATTTTCCATGCAAAGAATATTTGGGTGATCTTGCAATTTCAGAGAAATCTCGCATTTGTGCATCAGCTTCCAAATACTCCAGTGCACTATCCACTTCCTGAGGTGTCCTACAGCCCACCAATGCACTCACCACACCGGGTCTTGAGAGAGCATAGGCAATACAC
>JAEZFR010000484.1 GCA_023417285.1 Bacillota bacterium | reverse complement strand
ATGTATTTCTTCAATTATTAAGGAGCTATCTGTCTTTAATAATCTTTCCATAACTAATTCTGCAAGCCTCCATGTGTTTCCTTTGCGAGCACTCCCGTTTACTATTAAATACCTCATACTACACTCTCCCTCAAATTAGCCACTTTCTCATGTATTACTATCTACAATACTGCCGCCAATAAACCTACCACAAACGCTGTCAACTACTCCTTCTAAAAAATTGTCCCTTTGTGCCTTATTATATAAATCAATGCCTATACTTTCCTTTAGTACGTCCTTGCGGAGAAAAACTTCTTGCATAATAGAAGTTAATAAAAAAGAAAGTATCTTACTTTGCTGTGTTGGTGCACCATTAGAAATTGTATTGCTGAGGCCCATTACTGTTTTCATCGTATTATCAAGTGCTTCAGGGTGCTTCAAGTCACCCAAAATGGATATTCTTGATATCGCTTGATTTTCCATCAGAAAATCCATTACCTGCTTTACGCATGTCTTTGTCCTGGCTAACATTCCGTCATTTTCAGTAGAATTTGGGGTAAATGAATAGATAACACTGCTGATAATTCGTTGTATACATACTTCTATTAGTTTGTCTTTGGAACCAAAATAATGGTTTATCAGCCCAACTCCAATTCCTCCTGCCTCTGCAATCTTTCGGATGGTAATCTTGTCAACATCACCATTGTTTTGTTGTATTAGGTTAATGGCATTATTAATAATATTTTCCTTGGTTTTTTGTGACTTGGTTGTATGCTCAACAAAACTTTGTATAGCCTTTTGTGATTTGTTTGTATGCGCTATTGTTTTATGGGGTTTCATGGAATATGCCTCTCGTTTAAATCTATTGTTTTTTGAACACTGTTCAATTCTATAATATAAAAAAGGACCACCTAATGTCAAGCAGTCCTTTTTCATTTTTTGTAAAATTGACCATCTAATAATAATATAATTAAAATTATTTATTTCTCAAAGTTCATGAAGTAATAGAATTCTCCTTGCTTTTCCATAAGTTCCTTAAGACTTCCTAGTTCTTTAATATAGCCTTCTTCCATATATATAATTTGATCATACTTTTCTAGTAATTCCATTTGCAGATTATGAGTAATTGTGATTAAGGTAAGATCATTAATAGATAGCAGACTATTTTCAATTTCATAGGCGGTCTGAGCATCTATAGCAGATGTGCCTTCATCTAATATGAGTATTGGTTTGTTTCTAATCAAAGCTCGTGCAACAGCAATTCGCTGCCGTTGGCCTCCAGATAGATTAGACCCATTTTCTCCTACCCTTTGCAGAACACCCTCGGGCATATCCTTAATGAATTGGCCTACACCACTTTTACTTAATGCAGTCTCTAACTCGGTACTTAAGAACTCTTTATATAAATTAATATTTTGCAAAATGTTATCGTCAAACATATATATATTTTGATGAATTATTGAAGCTAAGCTATGTATTTCTTGGATATCCAGATCACGCAAACTTGTATTATCAAAAGTAATGCTACCATTGTAAGCAGAATAGCTTCCCATTAGAACCTTTACCAAGGTTGATTTACCACATCCACTTTTCCCAACGACTGCGTATTTATTGCCTTTGTCGATTGTCAAATCTATACTCTTTAATACTTGACGATTTTCTTCATAGGCAAATGACAAATCTTTAGCTATTATACTGTTATGGAATGAAGGCTTCAGCACTCCTGTAAAAGATTTATCAGTATAATTTGAGAGTTCCTCTATACGCTCCATTACCGGCATAATACTTTTGATTTTGGGGATGTTCTCCATAATCATCATAACAGGGCTAACAAATGTTCCTGAGAGTTGAATGAGTGCTACCAAGGTTCCTGCCGACATACTTCCCTTAATTAAAAAATATGCACCTATGAACAACCCCGATAACTGAGTAATATATGCACAGAGTTGAGATATACCCTCATTAAGTGCAAATAATTTATCCGCTTTGTACTTTGCATCTACCGTTTTGTTATTTTCACCTACAAATTCTTTTTGTATATAATGACCTATCTGATAGGACTTGATGACCTCATATCCCGAAAAGAAATCCTTTAGTCTTGACGTAATAGCAGAAAGTTGTTTCGAAAGATCACCTTGCCTCTTCTGCATTGAACTTCCTAAAAGCCCAGGGATAATAAACATTAGTATCAAACTTCCAATAAGGCATAATGCAATTATGTAACTAATCTGAAAGAGTAATATTAGGGTTACAATAAACATTACCCCATATTGAACAACCTGTAGAAAAGGCGTTATGAGGTTCTCTTCAATAAGTTTTATGTCATTTGTCAAAGCTGAGATATAATCTGCTGTATTAACCTTTGAAAAATCCTGCACATTTCTTTTAAGTATCCCAAAAAACGCTCTTTCCCTCAAAATCCTTGTTACTTTTCGGATTAACAGTTTACTACTTAGAGAATACATAAAGCTGATGATACATAGCAGAGTAATGTAAACTATCGATATTGTCAGAACTCTCTGAAAGGAAGACATGCTTCCCCCGATAGATACATCAATAACCTTTTGAAGAATTTTAGCAAGAAACACTGCCCCAACAGCTATAACAATATTGAGCATTAATGTAATACATATTGTTAACTTATTTTTTGATATGCACTCTTTCAATAGTACATTCTTCGTTACATGACCTCTTGATTTATCTTTGCTAAACAGGGTTCCACCATCTAATTTGTTTTGTTTAGACATTCCTACAC
>JAEZFR010000474.1 GCA_023417285.1 Bacillota bacterium | reverse complement strand
CGTCACCAGCAGTATCGGTTGCTTCTAGTGAAAGTGCCAGTAACTCTTCTTCTTTTTCTGAAAGGATATGCTCTTTCTGGCGCAAGCTCTCTTTAATAGAGAACAGGTACACCTTTAGCTCAGCATTTTCGTTTACAAAACCCATTAGTTTATCCTCTGGTATGCTTAACATTTCGGGGACAATAAAGGATATCGCCGCAAATACTTCTGTTGCAAGTGAAGAGGCTCTATCGGTAAGGGCCTGAAAGATAGAGTTGGCATTGTTCTCATCTCTCTTCATCCTTGCGTACACATATACTTTATCATTGAGAGATAATAGCTCATCACTCCTTTTAAAGCAGTCTAATAATGTGCCAGAGCTCTGTGACAATTTTCCTTGGAAGAATGACATTTTAGTTAAAAGTTCCTTTACCTTTTTGAAATCAGCTTCCCAGCTTTCAACATTAGGGTATATATCGGAGAGGGACCATTTAAACTTATCGTCAATTTCATCTCTTTTTGGAAGGGCTTTATTTTTTGACATACGAATCCTCCTTAAAATAAAATACATTGTTTTATTTATACCACTTCTTATTAGTTTCTATCCTATAGTGTATCATTTTCCCAAGGAAACTTGCATTAACTTATTAAAAATACTATGGTATAATAATTTAATACTTAAAGTATAGTATTTTTAATTCAAGTCGCTCATAGACAATAAACGTACTAAGACTGGAGTAAGATTATGTATACTAAGAGGGATTTATTCCGATTATTTTTTCCTGCCTTTATTGAGCAATTACTAATAGCTGCCATAGGTGTTGTCAACACAATGATGGTAAGTGGATTGGGTTCCTACGCTGTATCGGCAGTTTCTATTGTTGACTCTATTAATTTTGTAACTATAAATATTTTTGCAGCAGTTGCAACAGGCGCAACGGTAGTAGTTTCACAACACATTGGTGCAAACAATAAATACACTGCCATAAAAACAGCCTCTCAATCCATAACAGCGGTTCTTATTTTGGCTATTATGACTGGCGCAGTATTGTACATATTTGATAATCAAATAATCGGAGCACTATTTGGTAAGGCAGAAGAAAGTGTAAAGTCAACAGCAAGAGTTTATATGGCATGTTCAGCAATTTCATATCCGTTTTTAGGTTTATTTAGCGCTATTACAGGAACGCTAAGGGCCAGTAGTAATTTTAAGGCACCTATGGTAGCCGGTATTATATCAAATATTGCAAATGTTTTAGCGGGTGCATTATTTATTTTTGTATTTGATTTAGGCGTTCTTGGTGCCGGTATTGCACTAATATTAGCTAGAATATGCGGCTGCCTAGTAGTTCTCTATCCTGTTAGACCTTATGTAGCAAGCTTCTCGTTTAAAACTTTTAAAGAGAATTATTGGGTTGAGTCAAAAATATTAAAGCCGGTTTTATTTATTGGGATACCTGCCGGAGTTGATAGCTTGATATTTAATGGGGGAAAGCTTCTGGTACAAACTATTATTACGGGGCTGGGAACAGCAGCCCTTGCAGCAAACAGTATTGCAAACTCTATAAATGCAATGATAAATATACCGGGGGCAGCTGTTACAATAATAGCTGTAACGGTAATAGGTCAGTATGCGGGGTCAGAGCATAGAAATGACATTAAGAAAATGATGCTACGACTAATGGGATACTCTATGGCCATGTTAGCAGTAGTTTCTCTAGCATTTGCTCCATTTGCGGGATTTGTTATATCACTATATTCACCTGAACCTGATGTATATAAAATGGTATTAGAAGTGACTTACATGACACTTATATGTATACCAATCTTCTGGTCCGCCGCATTTGTAGCCCCTGCCTGTCTGAGAAGCACAGGAGATGCAGTATTTGTTACTGTTATTTCGGTTGCAAGCATGTGGGTAGTAAGGGTGCTTGGAGCGTACATAATTATAGAGTATACTTCATTTGGATTGTTCGGCATATGGATAGTGTGGTGCTGTGACTGGCTAGTAAGAGGGGTACCATTTGTAATAAGAATTATTTTAAAGGGATATGAAAAGCATTTGCCAAAGCTGGAAATGGATATACCTGTAGAGGTTAAAACGTAGGGACAAGCCAAAAAAGTATAACCCAAATAGCAATAACCCCGTGCATGAGCATAAATTAAATTTAGTTAAATAGATGTATTAACTAAGCTATGGAAGAATTCAGACTTGAACACAGAGGGAGGATATTTATGGTTATTGATTTATCCGGAAAGATAGCACTTATAACGGGTGCATCAGGTCAACTTGGAAGAGTAATAGCTACAACCTTGGCACAATGTGGAGCAGATATTGCTATTCACTATGGTGGAAATGCGCAAAATGCGAAAAAAGTGCTTGGTGACGTAAACTACATAGGCAGAAGAGCCATTACTGTTCAGGCAGACATTACAAGTCCAGACAGTATAATGGCCATGAAAGAAAAGGTACTAGCCGAGCTTGGGGCACCTGATATTATAGTAAACAATGCGGTAATTCAATATAACTGGAAAAGTGTATTGGACCAATCATTAGAAGACTACGAGAGCCAGTTTGAGTCATGTGTAATGCAAAATGTTTTAATGGCAAAGGCCTTTGTTCCTGATATGATTAAAAAGAAAAGTGGCAGGGTGATTGCCATAAACACTGAATGCGCTATGCAGAACTTTGTAACCCAATCAGCGTATGTAGCAGGGAAGAGGGGGATGGACGGTGTTCTTCGAGTACTTGCACGCGAAATTGGAGAGCATAATATTACTGTCAACCAGGTAGCTCCTGGTTGGACAATTAGTGAAAATGACAGAATAAACGGAACTGAAAAGAAGGCTGATTATGATAAAACAGTACCACTTAAAAGACGGGGAACAGACCAAGAGGTAGCAAATGTTGTTGCATTTTTGGCATCAGACCTTGCAAGCAATATTACCGGGGTATATCTGCCTGTGTGTGGGGGAAACGTGATGCCTTGTATATAAAACAGAAGGGATTCTAATAAGAAAATTAGATATAACTCGTAATAATGCTGTAATAGCATTATAAAGGCAATCAAATAGCATAAGAAAAAAACACAGTGATGTATAAGGTTGTGGGCAAGGGGGTGTGGCTAAAAAACCCCCTTGAAAACACATATCAATTCTAGTATAATAATGAAGTCATAAATGCGCCCGTAGCTCAGCAGGATAGAGCGTCGGTTTCCTAAACCGCAGGTCGCACGTTCGAATCGTGTCGGGCGTACCAATTAGAACCGCTAGTCATTAGGCTTAGCGGTTTTGTTATATCGTTCCACAAGTTAACATAAATTTATTATGACTACTGTTTGACTACTACTGTAATAAAAAGATACGAATATTGATTAAGAGATATAAAAGTTAACAGGCTATTTAAGACTGTTTTATTGTTTCTGTGTGTGAATTTTTATTAAAGAGGTTGTCTAGCTTTTCAGCCGCCTCCTTATCTGGCCGGCGCAATGCGTGGCTGTAGATATCGGTTGTAGTGCTGGTTCTTGCATGTCCTAATCGCTTTGATACCGTCGCTACGTCCACTCCCTGTCCTATCAACAAAGATGCATTTGTATGTCTTAACCCGTGGAAATGAAGATCTGGAAGCTCATACTTCTTTCTAAAGTTGCCGAACCATTTTGATTTTGTGTCAGGGAATATCGGACCACCGTTCCACTTGGTAAATATTCTCTTATATTTCTCCCATTCCTTACTCCACAAATCTCCCTGCTTCAGCCGTTCCTCATTCTGCCATACCTTATATTCTTTTAATGTGTCAATTGCTATTTCAGGAAGCGATATAGTTCTAATGCTGGTTTCATTCTTGGGCTTTTTTGTGAATATTCCTTGTCCAGGGATATAC
>JAEZFR010000469.1 GCA_023417285.1 Bacillota bacterium | reverse complement strand
GTATAAGCATAAGCTGTCCTGCTAAAAAGGAGAAGGCATAGTATATTGCCATTATAATAACAGGCTTTTTGATTGTTATTGAAAGGGGAATACATATACTTAATTGTGCTAGATACACGAATATTAAAGCAATAATCACTAAAATAAGCTTTGGTACATCTTCTATAGCAAAGGACGCAGAGGAGCCAGAAATTAATAGATTTGAAAAACCAAGTGAGGATAAATCAGAGCTGAGTTTTGCCCCGAATGAAAGTGAAATTATTATGCAAATAATATAGGGCAATAGCAAAATAGCGATACTAATAAAGAATACTACCGATTTACCAGCTATAATTGAACCTCTGGTAACACCGCTTGATATTGACGAATGAATAGCCTTATTTTCAAAATCTCCGCTTATATAAAATCCTGCAAAAAGTGCTCCTAATATTCCCAACATACTCACATCAGATAGCAAAAAGGCGGGCCCTGAAAGGCTTTTATCCAAGGTGCCATTTGATATAAGGTAAGCCATAGCGGTCATTGTACTAGCACAAATGAGAGATATAAAAAATAATATTTTTAATGACGAGGTCTTTCTCAGTTTATATAGATCTGCTAATATTTGATTAAGCATTTGCCTCACCCCCAACCAATGATATAAAGTAGTTCTCTAGAGTATCTCCTTGAATGGCAAATTCTGTTGCGATAACACCATTTGCTACAAGTGTCTCAGCTACTAATTGCTTTTTATCCAAAAAATCATAGAGCTTGACACTTTTATCGGGCATAACCTTGTAATTTGTTGTTGAAAGCTTGGTTTCAAGTATGCTTACAAGCTTTTCTACCTGATCACATTTTATCAATATATGGTGCCTGCAGTTTTCATCCAACTGCTCAAGGGTTAAACTGTTAATAATACTTCCATTGTTGATAATAATATAATCTGTTGCTAACTGATATAGTTCGGGGAGATTGTGGCTAGATATAAGTATAGTCATTTGACGTTCATCACAAAGCCTAGCCAATAGCCGCCTTATTTCAACAACACCAACAGGGTCAAGGCCGTTTATAGGCTCATCGAGAATTATCATTTCAGGATTTCCAAGTAGTGCAATTGCTATACCAAGGCGTTGTTTCATACCTAGTGAGAAATTCTTTGCCTTTTTTGAGCCGGTATCGGACAATCCAACAAGCTGCAACAGCTCACTTTCAATTTCTGTATTGGGGATGCCCTTTAAAATCCTGTGGTACCTCAGGTTTTCCATGGCTGTCATGGAAGCAATGAGACCTGGGTGCTCTATGAGGCAGCCTAACCTTTTGCGTTCTAAATTCATATCGCTATTACTGCTTTGACCGAACAACTCGATGTTGCCGCTATCTTGGAAGCTATGGCCTACAATAATGCGCATGAGAGTTGTTTTGCCGGCACCGTTTTTGCCAATAAGTCCATAGATTTTTGCTGGCTTTAGCTTGATATTTATATCGTTCAAAACCTTTGTGCCGTTATACGATTTGTCTAGTTTATCAATCTTTAAAATATAGTCCTGCATCTAATCACCATTCCTTTCTATTACCTTAGTATAAATGTAAAAGGTTTAGAAAAGGTTAAGAAATATGAATAATTAGATAAGAAAATGTGTTATTTATCTATTTTTTAATTCTTACATAATACATATAATCATCTTCCCGACAAATATAACCTCCATTATGTTGCATTACCTTCAATGATGCTATATTCGGTACTAAGACTATTTATCATATTTTTACACCTTAAGCCGATAGCCCAAGCCCCACACTGTCTCAATATATTCGTTTTGAGGACTTGCAGCCTTTAGCTTGCTTCTTAGATTGCTGATATGTGTTTTGACAGCATTGTCATCACCTAGATATGCATCCTGCCAAATAGTTTCGTAAATATTTGCTTTTGTAAAAACCTTACTGCGGTTTTTAAGGAATAGCTCTAAAAGCTGGTATTCCTTTGCAGTCAGCTCCAAATCAACTCCATTTGCAGTTATCTTTTTGTATTTGTCATCAAGCACAATATCTTTATAAGTTATGGATTTTGTAGCGATTTGTTTATTGGAACGGCGAAGCTGAGCCTCAACTCTAGCAGCTACTTCGTTTAAGTCAAAGGGTTTGGTAATATAGTCATCTGCTCCGAGCTTTAACAGGTCTATCTTGGTACCTACTATGTCCTTTGCAGATATTATAATTACTGGGATTTCAGAAGATTTGCGAATATCTTTTAAGACCTCATCTCCGCTTTTGTACGGGAGCATGAGGTCAAGAAGAATAAGGTCATATGAGTTTTTTTGGAATGCAATGATGCCATCAATCCCCGTATAAGCAGAATCAACAGCATAACCTTCATTAATAAGAACCTCTCGTAACATAGAATTGACATCATAATTATCTTCGATAATAAGTAAATTAAACATTGTTTTTTCCATGCTCTTTTCCTGGTTTTCCCCATGTTGGTCTTCTAATTATTGCTCCAAAGAAGGAGGCTACAATACCATATAATAAGGCTGCCCAAAATGCCACCTTATTACCTATAATATCTGCTTCCCATGAATTCACCTCAAAATATCCTGAAAGATCGACTGGTGTACCTGATAAAATAAAGTTTATTATTGGATTCATTAGAAGGAAAAGTATAGCAGCTATAATAGAAAATAAGCCTGATTTCAAAATCCAGCTCATTTTCTTTAGCCTTACAATTGCAAGCACAGCTGCGGCTAAACAAACAGGCAGTAACGCTATTTGAACAGATATAGGGAACAATTCAGGTTTATTAACATACCATGCAATTACTTTTAACAGTAATATCAAAAAGAAACACAAGGACGCATATGACGTGGAAACCCTGTGGTTTGTAATCAAATAAGGAAGATTAGTAATGCAAAATGCCATAGCAACTGAAACCAGTACTATAAAAAACCAACTCAAGGTACGGCTTACCGCTAAATTAACAACAAAAGTGCTTAGTATTGCAGCGCCATAAACACAGAGCATTACAAGCAAATAGATGTCGCCCGCTTTGGTATAGGTAATCTTTGGCGGCTTATTTTCATCGTGTTTAACCTTGTGTCCGCATTCAGAGCAATATTTGGATTCATAATTAATTATTGTGTTACATCTTGTGCACCTCAAAGTAGTTTCCTCCTAAAAGTAGTATATTTAATTCACAACTCATGCAACAAAGCAATTTTTTAAGATAATTAATTAACAACATAAAGATATCATATTTACTTAAGTTTTAAAACTATTACTTTTATAATTTTTTACAAGACCGTTAACTAAATGCTACAATTTCCTATACTAAATAACATTAATACCTAGGTATTTAAGTCATTATAATAATAGTATTTTATATAATTTATTCTATATTAAAACTTAAATAGAATTTACAAGAGCTATATTATATAATTGGTATTAAACAAATATATGATATGCGAGTGATTTTATGTATAAAGTTTTTGTGGTTGAGGACGATCTAAAGCTTCAGCTGGCGATAAAGGAAACGCTTGAGAAGTATGATTATATTACATATTTAGTAGATGATTTTAGAAATATAGAAGAGCAGTTTGAAAAGATTAAGCCTCATTTGGTGCTAATGGATATAAATTTGCCTTATTTTGATGGTTTTTATTTTTGCAGGATTTTTAGGAGAAATTCCAAGGTGCCCATTGTAATACTATCCGCTAGGAGTGAAGATGCTTCTCAGATAATGGGCATCGAAATGGGGGCGGATGATTATATTACAAAACCTTTTAACACTAATGTTTTTATAACAAAGATAAATGCCATCATCAGACGGTGTTATGGGGAGTATGTTGCTACAAATGATAGCATTTCTATTGGAGGCCTTCAATTAGATGAAAATACCTTTAGGGCTATCTGGAAAGATGGTGCAATTGAGCTTTCTAAGAACGAGTTTAAACTGCTCAAAAAACTAATGGAGAACTGTGACAAGGTTTTATCAAGGGAGCTGCTATTAGAAGAGCTATGGGACGATAGTGCGTTTGTGGATGACAATACTCTTACTGTAAACGTCACAAGAGTGAAGAATTAGCTTTGTGACGCGGGCATTGCTGATGCCATCAAAACCAAAAGGGGTGTAGGCTATTTGTTTGATTCACAAGCGTTGAAAGGAAACAATAAATGAACAAGATATTTAGAAATTTTGCAAAGGACCAAAGCTTATTCCTAATGTTTTATTTCTCTTCAAGCTTTTTGATTATTCTTTTCTATTACTTGATTACCGACGGTCAAGTAGAACTAATATATCCCATGTCCATCTCAATATTTGTATTCTTGGTATATTTTATAATAAGCTTTTTTAGATATTATTCTTTTAGCAAGGGTCTTAAGTCCTGTATAAACAACATGGATTATGATTTAAGGGTATCAACTTGTGAGCAAAAGCTTATAAAAGAGACCGTCAACTCTATACATCAAAACTATACACTAAGTCTACAACAGTTAAAGCTAAATAACCTGAACAAGAACAGGTTTATCTCACAATGGATACACAATATGAAAACACCTGTGTCTGTCAGCGACTTGATATTTCAAAAACAGAAGCTCAGAGAAGAGGATATTGTCAGCTTACAAGAGGAAAACAAAAAGCTTCTTACTCAGCTTGAGCAGGTATTGACGCTTATAAGGCTGGACGACTTCTCGAATGACTACGTGCCTGCAAGTGTCAAT
Source organism: Bacillota bacterium (assembly GCA_023417285.1). Classification (GTDB taxonomy): domain Bacteria; phylum Bacillota; class Clostridia; order Acetivibrionales; family DSM-1351; genus Ruminiclostridium. Next base: position 7,487 of record JAEZFR010000469.1, on the reverse strand, counting down.
CTAACTGAAAGCCTAAGAAGCATTATTAATTCAAAGAAGAACCAGTTTATATACAATCATGTTTACCCAAAACTTAAAATCAGCAAGCCTCATGTGGTTCTTACTGATGAAAAATGGAACAGAATGATTGTTGAGCAGATTATAAATAACGCTATTAAGTACAGTGCTAGCTACGGGAGTGCTGACAATAGCAATGCCTGTTCTGACAGCCAATATATTGACAGTGTACCAGTAGGTAATACTTATAATGAGGATGAGCCTGTTAGCAGTGAAAATATTCAGAATGAAAATATTCAAAATGAAAGTATTCAAAATGAAAGTATTCAAAATGACAGAACTGATAAATCAAAAAGCATTTACTTCGATATCTATGAGCAAGAGGGGAACACTGTGCTTGCCATTACCGATGAAGGGGTTGGGATTGCTGAGCATGACCAAAAGAGGATATTTGAACCGTTTTTCACCGGCGAAAATGGTCGTAAGCTACAAAACAGCACCGGGATTGGGCTGTATCTGGCTCGGGAGATTGCTTCTAAGCTAGGTCATAAGCTGGAAATAGAATCGCAGCAGGACCGTGGCACTACAGTAAAGATTACTTACCTTTCAAAACTGTAAGCTTTCTTTAGCTAATTCGATGGTTTGAAACTGTACATATAGATAAAATGATATTGTAAGAGGGCTAGAGTAAATCAAGTTAGGTGGCTAGATTTGAAGGCTATAGACTGTGACATGAAGCCTAACGTACATTATCATTTAGATTTGGGGGTAAGAAAGATGACAATATTGCAGACAAATAATATAACCAAGATATACGGTGGGAGAGAGAATGCTATTTCAACTCAGGCATTGAGTGGAATTAATCTTACAATAGAAAAGGGAGAATTCGTTGGAGTAATGGGTCCTTCGGGAAGCGGAAAAACTACCCTGCTAAATATCTTGAGCGGAATAGACCATGCGACTACCGGCACAATCGAGATAACCGGAAAGGATATTTGCAAGCTAACTAAGGATGAGCTTGCTTTATTCAGAAGGCAGAAGTTGGGCTTTGTATTTCAGGAGTTTAATCTTCTAGATAGCTTAACACTAAAGGAAAACGTAATGCTGCCCATGATTTTAGACAAAAAGTCGGCGAAAAGTATGGAAGATAAGGCAAAACATATCATGTCTATTTTTGAAATAGCTGATATAGGTGATAAATACCCCTATGCTGTTTCTGGTGGACAACAACAAAGAGCAGCAGTCAGCCGCTCGCTTGTGAACGATCCTGCAATAGTATTTGCAGATGAGCCTACCGGAAACCTTGATTCAAAGTCATCAAATGCCGTAATGAAGCTATTCGCAAAAATGAACACAGAGCTGGATACAACAATTTTGATGGTAACCCATGATGCTTTTGCCGCAAGCTTTTGCAAAAGGATTATATTCATAAGGGACGGCAGTATATGTATGGAGATTTATAGCAAAGGAAGTAAAAAGGAGTTCTTTGACAGAATTCTCGATTGTTTAGCAGTTATCGGGGGTGAGAAGAATGACCTTTAAGGATATTGTTTTAAAGAATTTTAAATTTAACGTGAGGAATTATATAACCTATTTTTTGTGTACTACATTTTCAATAATGCTTTTCTTTATATATGCAACAATGCTTACTAATAAATCAGTAGTTGGTAATGGAGATGGAATAGAAAATTATTCAGCAATGATCTTTTATATATCATTGGTAGCTATCGGCGTATTTTCTATATTTTTTATTAACTATGCTCATACCTCATTTATTAAGTCTAGATACAAGGAATTTGGTGTTTATATGACACTTGGTATGACATCAAAGGACATTCAGAAAATTATCTTACTTGAGAATGCTGCTGTTATGTCTGCATCACTTGTTACAGGTGTTTTCTCAGGTGTTATTTTTTCCAAATTATTTCAAATGGTTGTGTTATCCTTGCTAAAGATAAAACAAATCACCTATAGTTTGGATATACTCAGCTTTGCTTCAACGATAGTTTTTTTCTCACTTGTATTCATGTTGGTAATATTTTTTAGTAGAAGAAAAACCTCTAAGCTAGAAGTTGGTGATTTAATAAAGAAGTCCCGCAAAAATGAGACAGAGATTAAGCCAAGGCTGATACCATTATTAATAGGATTAACAACTTTGGTAGCTTCTATTGTAGCGTTGGTAATGATGGCTAATGATAAAAAGCTAGTTGATAAATTTGTATTAGTATTACCTACCATGATAGCTATGATTGTTGGGGTGTATGTAACTATAAACTACCTTGGAATGTCTATACTGGCATTTACAAAGAAAAGAAAAAACACTTATTATAATAATATTTTGTTAGTCACAGAAACTGCTCGTAAATTTAATCAGGATAAAAAGATAACTTTCTTACTTAGCCTATTAAGTTCAATGATAGTGTTCTTGGTAGCTTCATCATTTGCTCTGTATTCTTTAGCATATAGAATTACAGATGAGGGGCAGCCTTATGATATAGAATTTGCAAGTGTTTATGGCATCAATAGTATTTCAGAAAATGCTATAGAAAATGCTGCTAAGAAGTCAGGTACCACCTTTACAAAAACAGATAGAATAGAATTCTTGTCCGTTATGATACCAAACCCCGATAAAACCGATTATTTGGGTGGTAAGCCTGTAATAAGTCAGAGTACTTATAATAAATATGTTACAAATCAGATTAGTGTGCCAAAAGGAAAGGTTTTCAATGCCATAACATATTGGATGCCTGGGGATTATGGTATAACACCTGGAAATATGCTTACATTGACAGCTTCAAACGGAAATATGGCATTTGAAGTAATGGAGTCTGTGAAATCAAAATGGGTAAGCGCTGGACTGGATTACCCTTCAAATTCGGGAATGATATTAAGCGACGAGGATTATAAACTATTAAAGGAAAAGTCAGCTGCTCAGGATATAGGTACTTATTATTTGTTTAGCGTACAAGACTGGACTAACTCGCAGGGGTTTATAGATGCATTAAATGGAGAGTTGGGTTCTGTTAATCAAACGCTTCCAGATGGTAAAAAGGTACTTACTAAGCTTGTAATAGTTCAATCAAAGCTTAACAATTACAATTCCCTTAAGAGCGGGTATTCAGTATTTATGTTTGTTACTACTATTATGGGTTTATTGTTCTTCATAGCAGCAGGCAGTGTACTTTTCTTTAAGCAGTATGCAGAAATAGGTGATGCCAAGCAGAAGTTCTACAAGCTTTTTAAACTAGGTATTACAAAAAAGGAAGCAAAAAAGCTTATTTCTAAAGAATTGCTGTTGACGTTTTTCTCGCCAATGATATTCGGCACCCTAATGGGATATGTATTTATATATTTTATGACTTATCTGGTTGGGGGAGATTATGTGTTAGGTGAATTTATGCAAAAAGCTACCATTGTTATTCTTGCATACTTTGTTTTCCAATCCTTCTTCTACATTATTACTCGAAAGAAATATAGTGAAGCGGTGATTTAGAAAAATATAAAGTAAGTTGGATAGTATCGAATAGTTAGGACGGACTAGAACAAGGTAGGATGTAAATGGTTTAGCAAAGGTAGATGCTTATATAATATTTGTTGGCAACGAGGTAGGGGGGCAAAATCCCCCTATAATGGACGGTGAGTGTATGACTTTTAATGAGATAATTTTAAAGATGTTTAAGCATAATTTCAGAAGATATCTGCTATTTTTTTTATGCAATAGTTTTACTGTAATGATTTTTTTTGTATATGCATCACTGTACACAAATCGAGATTTTAATGATGTGTATCAAGTGGACCCAAGTATAAGCAGTAATCTAATCGCACCAGGATTAGGAATAGTATTATTCTCAGTGTTTTTAGTCATATATGCCCAAAGTGCTTATATGAAAAACCGGAAAAAGGATTTTGGACTATTTTTGGTGTTAGGCATGACAAACAAAGATATAAAGAAAATTATACTAGTTGAAAATGCTATAATTGCTGCCGCATCTATAATCATAGGGATAGCTGCAGGTACACAGTTTTCATATTTATTCTTCTGCATAGCATCTCAGATTATTAATACCTCTCTTCATTTTTCCTTAAGTCTAAGAGGTTACTTAATTACTATCCTATTCTTTGCAATTATTTATTGTGTAGTAATTCTTTTCAGCTTGGTACTTACTTCAAACTATAAAATAATCAGGCTTCTAAAGGATGGTAGAAAAAGTGATAAGAATAGTTTTAATGGAGCCGTTTGGTTATTTATTGGAGGCGCTATTATTCTTCTTTCAGTAGTTGTAATTATGCTCAGAAAGGAGAATAATATGGCATTACTGGTTTCAATGCTACTATGCTTTAGTGGGATTATGTTTATATTGTCAAACGTACCTAATATTTATGACTTTTGCAAAACAAAGCTATCACGAGCAAATAACAAAAGCTCTACATACAACCATATAGTTGTAACAACGGACTTAAAGTATTCCATTGGTCAGTCAAAGAAAATAATGCTGATAATTACAATACTAATAAGTATAACAATTTTCTTTATAAGTTTTGCTCTGAAATTGATGTCAGGTGCAATGGGGCTAGCAATAGAGAATTGTCCGTTTCATGTGGAATATACACAGCTATATGACAAAAACAAAATTTCTGAGAAAGAACTGAACGAAATTATACGCAGTAGTGCAACACCACTTAATGAAATGAAAAAGGTAGATTTTCTAACAACTCGTTATATTACTATACTATCATCAGACATTTTGAACAAAAATTTTGGTACAAGTATCAAAGTAGAAGATGGACATTTTCTATCGCTATTTCCAGTTGTACCAGACGATGGATATGTACACGATTATTCTGAACTATCCTCGCTTGATATATCAAGTAATAGTAAAGAAAATGTGCTTTTGCCTAGTGGTAAATTGATTAAAGTGCTTTTTAATGTACCTGTTTCTTTGTCAAATAATCATTTTATTATTGTTAACGAAAAAGAGTATTCCCTCTTAGCTCAAAACAACAGTAACATTAAGGTGAACAAAGGGGTTATAAACTTGATAAATTTCAACGACTGGAGAAAAACAGGACAGGTTGTAGTACAACTTAGTAAAGCATTAAGACAATACAATGAGCATCATACTGAATCCTATTTTGCGACAAGAGAATTGGATAACAAGCTTTTTAGCCCTACTTCAAGGATTCAAACCTATGAGCAAAGTATGCAGTCTGCATCCTTTCTCTTATTCCTTTTAACATTTGTAGGGGTTTTATTTTTCTTTTCAAGTACTGTGGTAATACATTTTCACCTTCAGAGCAAAAAGGAGTATGAAAGAGGAAAATTGCTTAAACTAGTAAAAATAGGAATAACCAGCTCGGAATTTAGAAAAATAGTTACAAAGGAGCTCAGAGTTTTATTTTATACACCTTATATAATGGCTATTATTGCTTCTTTATGTTTTTACGTTGAAGTACAGGCAGTCCAAGGCAATATCTATGATTTTATGTTTCCGATTGCTGTAGGACTACTGGGACTGTTATTTCAAGCATTATATCTTAAATGGTATAAAAGTTGGTATATACGAGGTATATGGCGTGAAGTTGGATGATATTGATTTAAAAGTGGAATTTACTTTTTGATTTAACCTCAAATAGTCAAATTGGATATAATTGCTTGATGATTGGTAGAAAATAGGGTATATTTGATGTATGGTCGTGTTTGATTTGTATATATTAATATAAATAGAGTGGGGTGTGCTATAATGAGCAAAATTTCTAAACAGAGAAAGATTACATATTACATAGGTATTGGCATGGTGCTATTAGGCTTTATTTTGTTTATGTCAGTATTCTTTATTGCATTTAGCATAAGTAGTGAGCCGTTTTCTGAAAAAATACCTCCTTTTTCAAATTCAGTAATTGGTATTGTTCTAATTATATCTGGTACCTTTGTAATGAAGATTGGAGCTAGAGGTGCTGCCGGTGCAGGGCTGGTACTCGATCCCGAAAAAGAAAGAGAGGATATGAAGCCGTTTAACGAAGCAAAGGGTGGAATGATAAATGATGTTATCAGCAATATCGATGTTATAAATGATTTAACCAGCTCATTATCCAAGTCTACTACCGAAAAGGAAATAATAAAGATTAGATGCACCAGCTGTGATGCCTTAAATGATGAGGATGCCAAGTTTTGCAAGTCGTGCGGTAAGGATATTTAGTAGCTAGGTATTTTTATTTTAGTAAATTTTGAGTAAAGAAGTACTATGGGATTAGTAAGGTTCTTACTGTCTTTTTAGTTAAAACTTATCTAGACTAAAACTTTTTGTATATGTTTGAGTAATAATTTCTACCTCCACTGACGGAGTATTGCTACTATTGTCAACTTCATCACCTACTAAAGAATTATTGATTAAAGAATTTAAAGGGAAAGATTTTCTTATCACCATTTCTTTATGTGGTTCAATAGTAAATGGGGATTTGGACCTATCAGATTCAACTAAGTCATTTTCAGAAAAACCTAGTGCAGCTGATAGAAGAGGATTATTTATTTTTAGCTTAACTTTAAAAGGCTTTGAAGGTTGTTCAGTAACGTTTGCAACTGCAATATCTACCGTAAATGTATTTTTGTCAATAACAAAAGCACTACCATTTTCAATATGTATATCATCGTTTTTATTCTGATCAACATATGAAATGAATACAGTGAATACAAAAACTAATGTTAATGCAATTAATAAAACTAAGAGTTTTTTACCCATTTAATTCCCTGCCTGTTGTATTTATTTAATACTATATTACCATATACTTACATAAAAATAAAAGCCACCTTCAAATTATGAAAGTGGCTTTTATCATTGGTCGGAATGACCTGACTTGAACAGGCGACCCCTTGCACCCCAAGCATTCTAAAAAAGTTTGTAACGCAATTACTGTAAAAATTTATTGCTATTAAGTTACTGCCTGTGTAAAATAAAGGTAATATATTATTGCTGGGGGATTTTATGAAATCTAAAATACAATTTATCAAAGAAGGTTTTATTAAAAAAAATGAGTTAGATATTATAAAAAATTATCTAAACAATGATGAAAATGAAAAAGTATTAAAAAAATATAACTTATCTGATGATGACGAAGCTGAAGTCCTTAAACAATATAAAAAAGAAACTGATATGTCCGGAAAGATAAGGTTTTATACCGAGCAATCACAGACGCAGATTACAGACGATGAATTACAACAATACATTATTTTTAAGATGATACATAGACTGGATAATATGGAATCAACATTATACACTATTAAGAACATAATTGTATTTTGGTTGATATTAACTATAATTGGTTTGATTGGTCTAGTTTATATATGGGTTAAGTTAAAAACAATTTTTTGAGCATATATTACTAATCAGAAGCCTTATTGGGGTTAAGATACCCCTTAATAGGCTTTATATTTTACTTATTATCAAAACTTATTAAAACGCAATTTTACGAGTCTATAGTAACATGAGATATAC
>JAEZFR010000433.1 GCA_023417285.1 Bacillota bacterium | reverse complement strand
GCATATAGGAATCTTTTATATAATTATCATTAACATATGTTGAAGTCATAATTGAATCGTTAAGAATATCAGAATTAAAAAAGAATTCGTTAATACATCCAAAATCATTTTCAGTATCCATTACAATATTAATAAACATTTTTTTTATGTAATCAGGATATTTCAGCTTTATCATTTCTATATTTTTCATGATTACATCAAAGGAACCCTTTCCATTAGCAGAAAATTTCCTGTTTTTATCATGTGCTTCTTTGTTACCATCAAGGCTTACAGTGAGATTCAAGTCATGCTTTACAAAATAATCAACAATTTCTTCAGTGAGAAGCGTTCCATTTGTAGTCACACTAAAGGTGATATTTTTACCTTCTGCCATATCTTCTGCATATTCTATACACTTTTTAATCAGATCAATTTCAAGTAAAGGCTCTCCTCCGTAAAATCCCAAATTTATGTGTTCTCTATCAGTTGAATGATTTATCAAAAAATCGATAGCTTTTTTTGCAGTTTCAAAAGTCATCGTTTTATTTTCATGGGCACGATTAAAGTATTTACCTGAATAAGCGCAATAAGAACATCTTAGATTACAATTTCTTGTTACCTGTAACGTAGCCATCTCTACTTTTCTGTCGAGATAATACTTTAATGTATCATTTGCAGGATGTACTATCTCGGATACTCGTTTGTTTAATAAAAAACCATTATTTCTCAAATAAGTAATATCCGCATCTTGCTCAATATCAACAATATCCTGTTTATCCTTTAATACTCCCCAAAGCTTTTCATAAATAAGACTACTAATTCTCAAAATATAGTTGGTATTGACATCAAATAGATAATATCCCCCTGGTGTTTGAAATAGATGAATAAAAGGTTTCTCTGACTTCATAGTTCCTCCTTTAAAGTCATTTGCTTTGAGATATATTCATCTATAAGAAAGTTACTTGTTATTAATAAATATCATCCGTTGATAAGTAAATCCTCCAACGGATGATATTTACTCAGTACTTTCAGAAGATGTACACTCTCCTACTTAACATAAAATTACTATTGATAATAGTTTTATGTATTCCTTAAGCATACTTATTAATACATTTGATTATACGCAGTGCCTATATTTGCTTGATAACCAGCAGTTGGATGAGCGTTACACGGTCCGGAGCATCCACTCTCACAGGCGTATTGGCAACTTGCTAAATATGCCTCTATAGTTTCTTTTTCTGTAATCAATTTTTTACGTAACTTATTCATGAATAAACCTCCTCTCAAATTATTTTCCATTTTAATGTAAATCATGGCCATAATCACTTTAAATGGGTCTATATGAATTCTAAGTAACATTAAATATTATTTAGAAATCATTAGTGTATTTTTTAATTTCTAGTTTATTCTCCCATCACCATCGAAATCATGCATGCCAGTTCTATAAAGCTTTTGTAAATTAGCAATAACATTATTTGCTATATTTTTTACGTCAAAGTAACTTCTTATCTGCGATTGAGTATAGTCTGGCAGTAACACACCAATTGGGTTTGAAAAATCTCTAGAGGATTAAGTGCAAAATTAAATACTTACCTGATCAAGGAGCTTATCAATAGAGCCTCTATATATCGTAGTTTGATAGTTTAGTGATTCCTTTAATTCTTCGATATTAACTGACGTTCCACTTTTAGCTCTTACTTCGACATTATCATTAACAGCAATAGTGTTTAATGAAATCAGCCACAACAATAACGAAAACAGAGCAATTACTTTGTCATATGTATTTATTCTTCAAATATTTTACTTTTATTCATATTTTTGTTATGTATATAATTGTACGCTATCACTTATCAAAATGTCAATCGCTCAATCGCTAGCACCTAGAATTATATACAAAAATATATACATATCTCAGTAAAAAGGTGATAAGTTTTTCGAAGACTGATATCTTCTCCACCAGCTTTTAATACAACTCAGCGTCAAACTGTTCGTATCTGAAGCTTTTGAGCCTGATATCCGGCTCTTGCATGATTTATAATTGTAATATGCATTAGGGCAAACTCCCATTTTTCTAAGCATCCAGCGTATACCATACTTGTCCTAATGTTTTTCAATAAATCAATAAGCCCTTAGTCAATTTTCCTTGCAAAGATTGCCGCCGCTTTTTTACGGAGCTATTTTCCTTTTACAGTTCTGCATTTTGTTGACGGAGTTTGTGAGAATTTATGAATGCAATAGATGCCATTCATACCGTTTTTCCCACCTTTGGATATCGCAAAATCACTGATATCCTGAGGAAAGAAAATATTATCAACAAAAGCGTGTACAGTGGTTAATGAGAGAACTGGATATTCTTACAATTTATCCAAAGCCAAATCTCAGCAATCGTTATGATGCTCAATATGTAAGGCCATATATGTTGAAAAAACTTAAATATGGCAAAAGCCGCTTTATCAGCGGCTTTTATTGGTGGAGGCGAACCGTACCAGTCAAAGATAACAACGGATATAAGTGGGTATAGGCATACCTCAAAAGGCACTTAATTCGGTTTATTCATACTGTATCTGTATCTACACAAAGCAAT
>JAEZFR010000431.1 GCA_023417285.1 Bacillota bacterium | reverse complement strand
CTTGGCAAATTCTAATGCTCCTTCGCTGCTTTCATCTTGGATAACCCTGCTCATATCATTTATTACAAAGTTTACTTCTTCAGGTATCTCGCCTTTAAAATACACTACACCCTCCCGTTCAAAGCGGTTTTCTGTTACGGCTGTAAAACCGGGTGTAGAGTTCATTATCTTTTCCAGATGCCCAAGTTCACCGTTCAACTCCACCCAAGATACTGTTGCACCGATAGAATTGAGATAAGCAGCCATGTTTATGCTGAATGTTGTTGCTCCTGCTCTCTGGTAAGCATTTATTACTGCCACCATGACTTTCTGATTTTTGAATATGTATTCCTTTTTAGCTTCTCGTTTCTTGGAAGTTTCGTTTATATCCGATGTAGTATTTGAAGCAATTTTTGCGTTATCCTGACTTTCTTTTTCGGTATCTAAGAACTCCTGTATGTATTGTAATCCCGCTGTCACCTGTGTTTTGAACAGTGACATATCTTCTTCCGGATTTTCTGTTATAACCGGCACATCTCCAAATGATTTAAGAACTTCCTGCAATACACGGGTCTTATTCCCTACATCAACATAAAGGAACTTTATCCTTGGGTTCATTATGTGTATACTCTGTATCGCAAGCTTAAAGGTTTCACTATCATTTGCAACCGCACTTAAATCTATTGCAAGGTATTTATAGTAGTTTATGCTTATTGCTTCTTTTTTGGCAAATGCCGATAAATCCAACTGGGTTGAAGATATTTTCTTTAGCATAAATGGTTGAGCTACCAGACTGGATTCATTGAGCCAATCAAATAGATTGACATTGTTATGGCTGCATAGGTACAGCATCATATGGACTCACCTGTCTTTCTATTGTTGTTTTTGCTGGACTATCTACATGTACCGGCTTATTGTCATAGGGCTTATTTATAAAATACAGGACTATAAAGATAATGCTAAGTGCTGCGTAGAACAGCAGCTCAAACACTTTGCTTGTACTATTTTTCAAGTTTCTCCCTCCTAATTTAAGCTTACAACTGACACCTTTGAGATATTATCCTGATACGACCAATCTCTGGCCACCACACTATAGCTACCTGAATTAAGATTGTTGAAAGTATATGTCTTTTCAAATGTAGCAGCCCATGTTATACCACCATCATTGCTTACTTCGTATCCCCTATCTCTACCCCCTGTGATATTGACTTTTATACTGCCGGAACCGGACAAACAAGATATTTCAACAGGTACAGGGTCTATGTACAATTTGGGGTCTACAGGTACAGCACTGCTGTAAGTACTCCCTTCCCTTACTTCAAAGTGCAAATGATGTCCCGTTGATGTTCCCGGATACATATCCTTTCCCGGTTCACCGCCTTCTGAAGCCACTACATCTCCCTGTCTTACCCGGCTGTTCTGATGTACATGTATAGCTGACAAATGAAGATACCGGGTAAAGAATTGTTGTCCGTTTACGTCATGATACAGGACTAAAAACATTCCGGCTTCATCATTTACACCCATGTTGTACACCTGACCATCCGCAATTGCATATACGTTTGAATGCCAATCCGTATTAAAATCCTGTCCCCAGTGTGGCCTTGAGATTCCAAGAACAGGATGATGAACAGGAGTGGGGCTGAATCCCCTGCTTCCGGTTGTTCCTTCTGTGGGATATGTAAATACGCCTCCCCTGTCCAACGCTTTATTTTCCGGCATTACATAGAAACCGTAATCTGTTTGGGCATTTTGTATTGCAGTCTGCTCCTCAGAAGATAAGCTATATGTGTCAGTAAGAAACTGAAACGGCGAAGTAAGTATGTAGAAAATTAAGCAAATTATAAGCATCAATATACCTATTGGTACGAATATGGCAATCACCAGTCCCTTTCGCCCTTTTTCACTGGACACCACTTGTACTGCTGCTTTTATAAGTGCAGGATTTATGGCCAATATAGCTCACCTCTACTTTCCTCCGGCTTTCCCCAAATATTTCATCTTATATTCAGGCAAGTCAAATTCTACCTGAAGGCGTTTTGAACCAATGATTAACAGTGCTAATTTTCTTCGCTTGGCTGCTAAAAGCTCTTCTTCGGCCTCCGTAAGTTTATATAGTTCCTTGGTTTCCTGAAGGTTTTTACCGTCTGTTCCCATCAGGATTTTAATACAAGGTATATCGAGAAGAGCTTGTCCATACATTTTTACACTGGGGTCTAGGAAGTCAACCACTGAATGAGATGCAATCGCAATGGCTGCTTCGTACTTTCTGTCTCTTTTAACACAATTTCTAAGGAATATTAAAGATTGGGGTACTCTATGGTCTATCATAAGGTATGCTTCATCAAAAATAAGGAGTACCCTTTCTTCTTTATCTTTTGTTGCTTGATCCCAGCACCATTGAAGTACTGTAAAATATTGAGTACTTTTTATATTGTCCGATGTATCCTGAAGATCATGGGTATCCAAACATACGCATTTGGTTTTTGTATCTATGCTGGTATGTCCGTTCCATAAAAATTGGTCAGAGCCAAATATAAGGTCATGTAAAAGCAATGATATATCTACATATAAAGCTTTTAAATTGGGGTCGGACTCCTTGTTCTTTTTCACTTCAATAATTTCATTTAAATCTGTAAAAATGGGATAATCTTCGTTTTTGAAATTACTTACGTCTGTATCCCAAGTTATACCGAATTTCTCGTACATTTCTATAAGACATATTTTTATCAATGCCATATGCTTGTCGTTAAATGATGGCTTGTACAGTTTGAAAAAGATTTCAAGGCTCTTCATATGAAGGGCTAAAGCGCCCATACCATAGCCTTCATCCTTATATAATATTTCACCATCCTCATCATCTTCATCCTGAGGGACTGTTCTTATCTGCAGAGGATTTAGCCTCCCTTTTATACCTCCTCCGCAGTTAAGCCAGTCACCATGCAGGTTTCGTGTAAGTTCCTTATACTCTGATTCCGGGTCAACAATTATTATCTTAGTACCCCGCATGTACTCTGCCATAATTATGTGTTTTATGGCAGTACTTTTTCCAACTCCTGCAACACCCATTATTACTATGTTTGAATTGGTTCTATCACCCCCACGCATCCACGGGTCCACAACAACCAATCCCCCTGATGCATCCTTTGCAAAATAATACCCTTGTCCATCATTTAGGCCTGTAGATGCAAATGGAAATCCCCCTATGAAACTGGATAACGGTAGTATTCTTTGAGTAATCTGCTCTATCTTTTCGTTAGATGTATAAAAAGGTGACAATTGCTTGAAGCCCTCCTTTTGTAGACTGGACAAAAGCCTGCCTTTACACTTGGCAACGGCTATTGCACTCTCTACCTTCTGACATGCTTTTTTGAGAAATTTCTCATCTCGTGTCAGGGGTGTTACAAGTAAGCTCATAGCTCCTATTTTCTCACCATGCTGGTCTACCTGTATCATCATTTTTTCAGCATCGTCAGCAGCACGTTTTGCTCTAGATGCAGTTAAGGCATCTTTAGCACTCTCACTTTCACCTCGCTTTTGTTTTATTGTATTTGACAGGCTTTCCAGAAAAATAGAATCATCAACAGGTGTAAATGTAATACTGGCTACTGTTGAAGGTATATTAGTGAGCTTTGACAGCCAACCATAGTCAGCAGACTGAGGATATTTGACTATACCGTATACCCTCCCCATGCTTTCACCTACAGTTATTGTATTCTTCTTAAATTCCATACCAATAGGTGTAATGCTGTTTAACAATGCTCCATTTACAGGTATTTCTTCAGTATTTTTCTTTGACATAATTATTCCTCCTTTGCTGCAGCTGCCAGACTTTCAATAATTGGCATGGAAGCTCTGACGTCTGTATTTTCTATATGAACATATGCCGGATTTGTTATAAGGTTTGATAGCCGGATTATATCTTCCTCAATCAGGATTTCTCCGTTAATGTTTGAAGCTGTGAAATATCCTAATAGGGTGAAACATCTCTTTTGAAGTTCGTTTTCCACTCCTTCGGAGTATTTGTCCCATATCTTAATATAAAACTGCCTTTCAACCACTTCACCCGACAATGCATAATTGCTCATGGCCTGCATTTCACTTTTCAATATTTCTTTCTGTACCGGATCATTGGTATCCGAAAGCAGCTCACTGTATTCCTTCACCAGAGGTGAGATATCAACGGGTCTGCTTAATGCAAGGAAGCCGAATCTTTCGGTTTCAGCAGACAGCTCCGCTGTGAGCTGTCTGGTCAATGTCCTTTTTTCTCTTCTTGAAAGCAAATCCGGAGATATTGGATATATCCTGATATATGAAAATACAAACCCATCTCTGGTATACAAATACTTGTCTGTAATGTCTCTGACATTGACAAACTCTTGTGCCGTAATTTCTTCCATTGTTTTATTTTTGGAAGCTTTTGAACCTTTGCTAATGCTTAACGGTGAATTCTTTGTTTTCACATTACCCTTGTTTATTACATACAGTGCTATAACACCGCCTATTACAGTTATTATAGGGAAGATAATTGTTATTAAATCCATTTTAAAACCACCTCTCATTTTGATATAAAATAAGGTGACAGAATTATTAACTCTGCCACCTAAAAAAACAACCCGCTATTATTTTGTTTTTAAATCCTGCCTGCAATCTTCACATATATGCTTACCCTTAAATACCGTAAGATTTTTGACATTGTTGCAAAACATACACCCGGGAGAGTATTTTTTTAGTAATATCATATCCTCATCTGTAAAAATTTCTAAAGAATCTTTTTCGTTAATAGAAAATATTTGTCTTGTTTCTTTAGGTATTACTACCCTTCCAAGATCATCAACCCTTCTTACTATTCCTGTAGACTTCATAATAAAAGTCCTCCTTTTCATAAATTATATTAAAATGCCATTCTGATTCTCCAATAATCATCATTTACAATATAGGTTTTTACCTTGTCTGTTTTGATTGTGCCATTACTATAAGTTACCGTAAAAATGAAGGTAGCATATGTACCTTTCCATCTGTTTTTCTTCATATCCTCATTCCACATTTCACCCTTGAAAGTATTGGCAGTTTGACTGGCCAGTGAAAGTGAAACAGGTGCGTAAGTTCTTTCTAATATTCTTGCCTTTACATTTGAGACAGTAACAGCACTTCCGGAACTGATGTCTGTTGTAACGGCACTTAGCACATATTTTTCATCGTTAAAAAATGCGTCATTCCCATACGTAGCTTTTCCCTTGCTAACAAGATGTTTGTTATATTTATCCCAATTGGTTTTCCATGTAGGTGTGTGATTCACATATCCCTTTATTGTAAGCCCGTGTACTATAAAGGTAGCTGTATCAGTATCTTGTGCTGAGTACTGGTCTGTTGTGGTAATACTTACGGTATATGTACCAGTTTCAGTTAGTCTGGGTGTTTTCATTGTAAATGTTTTCTTTTCACCATTTGTTACAATAGAAACGTTTTCTCCTGAGTACACAATCTCCGAATCTTTTTTTACCATAACTTTTGAGGTTAATACCTGTTCCGGGTCGGGGTCTGTTACTTCAAATGCTATTTCAACACTGTCCCCTTCATAAATAAACTGCGGTGATATTCTCTGTATATCTACTTTTGGAGGTCGGTTTCTACTAACTTTGTATGTAACATATTTGGTTTCTGCCTTACCGCTGGGATTGGCGGAAGTAAATTGTGCGGTATATATTCCGTCAGGCACATTGTCGGGAACCATGTAATTTACCGCCCAGCTTTTTATGTTTCCATCAGGTGTTGGTGTCATACCCAAAGTATAGGACTGATATGGAGTACCGTACTGCATGTTTACCCGTGTTACAGTCGGGTATTTGGTAGTTGTGGCATAGATTTTTGCCTGAACATTTGTATTGAGTGTCTTTCCTCCAAGAGCAGGCTCCAAGTTAATAGGAGTAAACACATTGACAGTAAACGTCTTGGGTGTTTCAGCTCCTGTCAGTTTATCTCTGGCAGTAATCGTAAAAGTCCGTATTCCATCCGGGTAGATATCGGGAATCTGTAAGGTCTGGTTTTCCCAATTAATATCCTGCCCTGCTTGTGTACCTGTAACACCTTCTTGATAGTTAACTATCTTTTTTGAGGGTAAATCCGAAACTGTCGGAGTTAGATTCATTTCAAGCTGAACAGGATTGGGTTGCCTTGTCCAAAGATTGTATGCTTCGATATATTCTGACGCCGGTATGCTTTTCATAGAAAAAGTAGTATCTTTTGCCCTTGCCAGTGCTCTAAACTGGGGACTATCATCTAAAGTGAAGTGATACGTCCAAGGCTCTGACCATGCGCCCTCCATGTCCTTTACGTAATAGATGACTTCATACGTACCATACAAGAGCGTATCAGGTATAAAGTATTGCCATTCTCCACTGTTCCTGCGAAACATGATTTTTCTCTCGACAATACCCTTATCCGTATCAGCCCTTGTTATGTCATGATCGAGGTCGTGGGATTTATCAATCCAGATTGTTTTACATGCTCCTGTTTTAGAATCATATTTCCAATCAAGTACAGCATCTGCAATAGGTTTTCTGTGAACATATATGTCAACCTCTGTAGCTCCGCTGTAATAGGAGTAATTGTCCCCATATGCACCGGAGGGCTTGTCTTTTACCCTTCTGTATATCTGATACTTTCCTACATTGGAAAAAGTATTTTTTATATCTTCTTTCCATCCGGTATCAGCTTTGAAAACAGTTTGGGTTCCGGCTTCCTGTCCTGTGGGGTTATCAAAATAGTCCTTGTCATGTACATACTGCATTTCCCTAGATACTATTTCATCCTTTTCAAGGTCATCTTCGCCCACATTCAGGGTAAACTGTTGATTCTGAAGAAGAAATATCTGCTCAACCTCCGCTGTTTCCTCTGATATGTATTCCAGAGCTTCATTCAAAATCTCCTGAACTGTCTTGCCCGTTGAAGCTATATATTTAGCACAGTCCGGGTATTGCTGCTTTATTTCTGGTTTCCCTGCCAGAATAACCTTTGCATCGGTCTTCGAAACAGCAGCATTGAAGTCTGAAAGTTCTGCTATATCACCATCACTTATATAGAGGATGTATTTACTACTGTTTCCACTCCACGTATCGGTGTAAGGCTGCCGTACGTATTTATAAATAGTACCACTGTAGTAGCCTGTGTAGTTGGCAACCCACTGCATATTGGGAACCCAGTAGGAAACAGTTCTTGATGCAGTTCCGGAATATCCCGACCATGATCTTGTCCAATTAAAATATCCTTCTCCATGAGCAGGACTTATGGGATGTCCACAGGGAGTACTTGTGTATACATAGTTTTGGATAGACATACTGCCTGTATAACCTTCCCCGTCACTGTAGGAAATACTGGATGGAGGGGTTGAACCCCCATATCCGTGTCCTGAAGAATAACCACCACCAGAGCTTATAGATTTTGTTTCTGTCCGGGATTCATAATGGCCAAAATCATGATACCCACCGTTGTCTGTTACACTTGTTCTTTGAAGCTTCCCAGAGTAACCGGCACTGGTATATTGGATTTCCCATGAAGGGTAATTTGTTCCGGTATTGCTTGATATACTTGCAGGGGTTGAATATTCATAGGTTTTCATGTCCCATATGTTGACGTTTGGAATGATATTTCTGCCCAGTAAAGCATTTTCCATCGTCACTCTGTTGGTTGCAAGGTATTCATATTTGTCCTGTGGTAAGTTCTTATCCCTCATGATATTTAAATCTACGTTGGGTCTTACAATAGGTGCATCAAGGTAAATATCTGAAAGTGGTTGGTAGTTATCTACCCAAAAATCACATTCAAGACTTGCCGACTTTTTATCCGATTGAGTAACATACTGTGATAGTGTGTCCTGTCCATTTACTCCAACAAATTCATCTTGGGCATATATAAAGAATTTATAGTAGCCAAGCTGTGTTGGAGAGTATTTGGGGTATTCACCAAGGCCATCCCATTTTTGAATCAATGTGTCAACAATGCCGTTGTTGTCACTGTCATACCACAGTTCTATCCTGGCACTGGCTATTTTATCGCCGTCCGTACTGTTGACATCATAGTGCCATGCACTTATTTCATCATTCCTTGTTACTACGCTGTCAGATAAGTTCAGCTCTATATTTGGCGCAATGTCCTCAAGTACTTGGAATTCTACCTTATACGGGTCAGACCATTTTCCAAGAGAATTTTTGCACTCAAGAGTCACTGAATACGAACCGGGTTCTTTATACTGCAATTGTTTTTGTAAATCGGTATCAGTACCTTTATACAGTTGCGAATTGTCACCGCCGTTAGACCATCTGTATTCTACTATTGGATATTTATCCAGAACCAGTTGTATGTTCCCATCAGCAGAGGTATTTTCAACATTTATTATCCGGTTCTGTTTCCAAGAGTTTGAGGAAAGCTTGAACTGTGCAATTGGCTTTGTGGGATAAACATATACATAATCCGTTGATACATATTCCACCACGGCAGCACTAAGTATCTCCTGCTTTTTCTCTTCAGATAACCCCGAAAGTACTATCTTGCTTTTATCAAGGTTGTACTTACAGATAACTTCTGCAAAGTATCCGTTTTTATCAGATGTTGACGGGAATGTGTACGAGCCTGAAAAGAATTTGTCATAGTCAACGGCTTCACCGTTAATGTACAGCTTGGTGCTTTTAACTGCTGACATATCAGTACTGTCTGTTGCATCCCGGAATGGAACGGAATCAAATGCTATTTCTCCTATATGATTATGTATTTGAAGTGTAGGTATATCAATCACTGGAGATTCCTTTATAAAATTATTTATATGAAACTTGTTATTACCTTCTGCCTTTTGAGTATGTGTATCCTTATATGCAACTTTTGCAGTAGCTTCCACTGCCAATTGATATTTGTCCCCTGACTTTGGAAGTCTTTTTATGTTTGCCACAGTTGTTTCTACTGTAATGGTTGCAGTACCTTGGTTGTCGGCAGTGCTCTTGGGTACTACTGTAACGGTTTTCTTTTCCTCATCAGTCAGCTGCAGGCCTGCTATTTTATCAATGTTTAAAGCCCAGTTTTTTATATCCTGTCTCGTATAAAAGGCACTTCTTGTAACAGAATCCTTATAGTAATCATCATCTTCCAAAACACCTTGAACATTGAATTGAAGCCGTACCTTCTGACTGTCAAGCTCTCCGCTGTCAGGTATCCTTGGCAAGGAAGAAGCAAGTGTGACGTAGCACTTTACCGGTAAATCATATTTGATATTTTTCAGTATTGGTATTGAAAACGTCTGATACCATATAGAGCCGTTTGGCCTTACATGCCACATCTTTCCACTGCCGGAATACTGAATTGTAGGAGCGGACTGCACATACAGGTATTGGTATACATTTGGGTCATAGTGTCCATTTCCGTCCGGTACTCCGGAAAACTTATTTACGGAAGTAAAGGTTTTGTACATCCAATCTTTCAGCTTTTGTACTGTCTGTTGTGTGTAAATATTTGACCTATTATACGCAGCTTCATTATAGGTACTTTGACTCAGTGTAAGTACCTTTTTAACTTCGTTGTTTTTACTCCAAGGTTCCTTTATCCAATTCCTTTCCCTGAAGGTAGTTACTGTTGCTACATTTATCATCCACATATTACTGAATGCTTCGCCATTTACATCAAAGCCCAGATACTTCCACTCACCACGGCTCGTCTTGCATTTATCCCCATGAGTTTCAGGATTTTGCTCCTTTCCCTTGCAGGAGATTTCCTCAGGCTTCAAGAAGTAGCCACCGTCATAGTAGATATCCGGCATTTTATTATCCAAATCATTGTGCAGCTGATAACCGCACTTGAAATAGTTTCCTGCAACACTCTTGTAGCTGCCATATACGACAAGGTTTTTTTGTGTGAACAGTCTGTAGTTGAGATAATATGTATTAGTACCCTTTTTTATTGAAAATGGTACTGCACCACCTCTGGGAAGTGTAGGCAACTGATTGTTCTTTTTATAGCTGTCGTAAGCAGTACGGTCAAAAAACTCCATGCCACCCTTTTCATATTTCAAGGATGTATAACTTCCTGCTGCACTTATCCTAAAAATCATAGGAAAAAATGCATTAAAAAAAGCTGTACACAGTATCATGCACAGCATCTTAACTAATCTGTTATTCAATTAAATCACCTTCTCAAATTAAGTTTTATTTTAGCATAGTATCGTTGGTGATAAATCCTTTAGCCCAAACCTTAAAAGAAAATACATCTCCACTATCGCCATTACCTCCAACAACATATATCTGTCGACCATTTATCAGATATATACCTATTTTTCCTTCTATATCATTTAAAGCATACGCTAAATACTGATCATGAATTTTCTTGGCCTGTTCATAATCCTTCCCAAACCAGAGCTTAAGTAATTCATAGCTATATTTCTTTAAGTCCTTGTTATACTTGTCAACTTCATAACTTGATATTTCATAAAGCCAGCCATCGCAGTTGTCATATAAGCTCTCTTCCTTTCCCTTTGCGATTTTTGTCCTTTGTACTGCCATGCCTATCGTATTTTGTGGTAAAATTAATCCGTTGAAGTTATAGTTCATATACTTTTTATAATGATCCTCGTTATTAAAATACGTAAAACCAAAGCTTTGATGTTTCTCATTGTAAACAAAGTCTATCTTCCCTCCTGTTATCAGGTTACGGTTCTTGTACATTGCTTGTGCCGTTTCCCATATCTCCATCATTGGGAACAAGCCTTTATACAGGGTGTATTCCTTGTTTTCGTAGAAACCAGAGAATTCATTGTCATATGCACCATTGTTGAAAATACTGTTTTTCCATTTGAAGCTCTCATCAGCTGAAGGAACGCTTTCTACCCTTGCCTTTTTATCCAGAAGCTTTATTATTATGACAGATGCTTCGGCTCTGGTAAGAGTACCCTTGGGATTGAATTTGTTGTTACTGCCTGTTAAAAGCCCTACACGGTAGCAGTCTATTACATCCTGTAGATAGTTACCTGTGATAGTAGGGTAATCTGTCATTTTAAGCTTCTGGTAGCCTGCGTATACGTTGTCAAATAACCCTTTGTTACCCTTGGATGGGTATGGGTCGCTTCCCTTTACAAAATAGTCCTTTGGAACAGTTTCATATTTTCCTATGGTTCTTCTTGCAAGACCGGCTGCAAGCTCACGGGTAATAGGTTTTGTATAATCGGAAATCTCGCCTTTTGACAAAATGCCCTCTTTTAGAGCAATATCAACGAAGGGCTTGTAATATGGCACTCCTTGAGGTACTTCCGGTCGGTAGCCCATTGCTCTTATGAGCATCAAAATGTACTGTCCCCCCAGGAGTTTTTCATCCGGCCTGAAGCTTCCGTCAGGATATCCTGATATTATTTCAAGGGCAGATATTTTTGATATGAAATTCCTACCCCAGTGGCTTTTGATATCTGAGTACTTAGCCAGCTCAGTATCAAGGCTTGCTTGTGTCAGGCCGTTGTATTTGTCAAGCAGAGTCTTCATGCGCATTGCTGTTGTTGTGTCTGCTGCATTATCAGCCAGAGCCGGATATGCTCCAAGAAGTATAAATGAAATTACTAAGATAACCGATACAGCTCGTCTTAGGTTGTTTTTCATACGCTATATTCTCCTTATATTCTCCTTTATAAATGTAAAATACTTGAATTTAAGATTTTTTTACGGTTTACTTTTTAATCAAAGTTGGTATAATATAATTAAGGTGATTGGATATCCGCAAGATGCGGCAATCACATTACAATTTGACTAAAATATTTTAATCACTCTGTACTGCGAATACAGGGTGATTATTTTTTTCGCTCGTACAACTTGATTATTGCAATAATCAAGGAGAGCAACGATATGAGAAACATTGAGAACATTATCATTAACGATACTGCTTCATAAGTATCCATACCTGCCACCTCCCTTCTTTTGTAAGATGGGAAAAGTGACTAACGCACCCTGCATGTATCCAACCACCTTAAACTTGGCAGTTGAAACTTTTTTACTTTACATCTATATTTTACCATAAAAAGCGTCTCAAATCAAGTATTTTCAGGTGTTTCAGGGATTTTTCCCATTTTATTTCTGTATCCCCGGAACTGATTTTTTGCATGTTTTTATGTTTTACCACCCCACAATCTCATGTGCTGCACTCCGGATATTGGCTGTATTATCTATAATTCCTGTCATAGTATATCTGGCTTTTCCGGCATTTATTGTAACCACAACCGAAGGCCGTAGCACCTCAAACTTAAAACCTGTTTCCGAATCGGTAAAGCTTTTGGGGTAGGTTGTATTTGAATCGTCAAAGAAGTATGCTTTGTATGTAATTTGCTCCTGCCAATAGCTTCCTTCCACCGGATTAAGGTTTTCATCGGTTTTTAGCATTGACTTTAATACTGCTTTAATGGCCTTATTTCCCTCTGTCTGATTGAATACTATATTCCCATCATTTTCAGCCTGTGAATCGGTAAACAGTGCTGCTGCCACCGATGCTTCTTCGGCTACTGTCCTCAGCTGGTTATAGTGCATATGGTTCAAATTGTAGTCGTGGCAGAAAAGCCACACTATCAAACCAAAAAAGAAGGCTGCTATACCGAAAAGAAATGCTTTCATGGTGCCAACACCTCACTTAACACAAACCCTGCTCTTTTGGCAGTAGTCTGATTTTCGCTCTCAGATATTCCCCAATATGCCGGTACTGCAACTATTTTTCTTATTGGAATCCTGATATCATAGTTTATTGCCTCCCTTTCATCAAATTCATTTGTCCTGTATTTCATGGTTGTTGTTACGTTAACATATATATCACCATCAGAAAGATCCTGAAATTCTTTCATCAGGTCTGATTTAAGCTTATCTATTGTTGTTTGTTTGAAATATCCGTCCAATCTTGCTGTTTGTGCTGCAACATATACTATGTCGGAGAACCTTTGTATTCGTCTCTCATTGGATATTTCAAGTACTGATTGCAATGGAAATACTATCAGTAAAACCACGATAGCCAAGCCGGCTAAAAAATTCTTCATACCTCACACTCCGATACATAAATAACAGGGGTATGAATAAACCTTTATTTCACACCCCTGTTTTATGCAGTTAATTATGGAACCAACTCCTTATGCATTTGTTTAACTGTGTATTTCATTACATTACCTGTTTCAGATTTTAGGGATTTAGTTGTATCTCCCGGCCCCAGAATCATTGTAAAAAGAAATGCACCCAGTATAACTCCTGCCATGGTAGCTAAAAACTCTTTCATTTTACCCCCTTACGGTGACACCTTGACCTTATTTGTCATTTCAATTGTCACATTATCAAAAATATTTTTTGATTTACCGGCCAGACTGGAATTATCATTTCCGCCTGTTCCCCATATTAATACGAAAAACAGTGCTCCTATAAGTACTCCGGCCAGTAGTGTTAAAAAATCCTTCATTGAAGATCTCCTTTCCAGATTGCAGATTATTTTGCTACAAAGTATATTGATACTGCTATTGCTCCACCTACAAAACCTAATATAAACTTTATAATTGTTGCTTTCTTTTTATCCAAATATGTTCACCTCCTTGTGCCTTTGGGTTTTAGAATGATATCTTCTGGAGCATTGGAATGGTATCAATCCCGACCGCTACGGCAAGAAAATTTATTAAAATAGCAATTCCTGATAGCATAGCAATCACGAATACTACATTACCCTGATGTTCACGTACTTTTTTAACTACTGTTTTACGTTTGTCTTCCACCTGTTTCTGATATAAATCAATCTGTGATATGAATTCTTCCGGTGGAATATAATCAAGCTTTCCTATAAGTCCTGCTATAGATTTGGCTGCATCTGTTCCGATAGAGCTTTGAAAATACTCCTGTCCTTCCTCATACCTTCCTTCGTACCAAAAGGCAAGCATTCTCATAAAGTATGGTCTGGTCACTTTTGTGTACTTTGTAATTTCACCTATTAAGTACTGTGAGGAAAGTGCTTTTTCAGACATTGAAATAACCATATTCTTTATCTGACTAAGAACTCTGAATATTTCCACATCGCATTTTTCTCTTTTTCTTTTGTTCATCAAATCACATAGCATTGAAAATGGACTTCTGAAATTTAAAAGCTTCAGGCTTGGTCTTGATACAACTAAGGTTATTATCCATAGAAAAATATGAATGTTTACTCCTACTCCCCTGTTCAACCGGATGTAGGTTGTATAGGCAAGCCAGAGTACAAGCAATGAGTAACGAATTAGCTGATAAGAAAAAGCAGACAGTTTAATTCCTGCCTGCTTCAGTACTCTATCCGTCTCTTCACTTTCAAACTCTTTTTTATACCACTTTGTGATCCTGTCAAGACTTCTCCGGGTTACATCTCTTGAAAACTTGAATCCTGCACTTTCATAGCTGAAGGATTTCTTATATATTGCAGCTCCATATATGAATATTGACAGAATCACTATATAAGGAAGTATTATCACTATATATTCGCCTCCCTTCATATGTCATATTTGGGCTTGCGTATCATTCTTAGGGCTATAAAACTCACTATAATACCCATAAATGATATAATCCCCGTACGCAGCCCCACCGGATTTAAAAACTGGTATTCAAAGTATTTTCTGAGTGTAAAACCGAATGTGCTTATTGAAAATAAAATTCCTCCAATGTACAGAGGAATTAATAAGAATTTTATTGCAAAGGCATCCGTATTATATCTCTTGCTTACTTCTACCTGTTCACTGCTGTCCTTCAGCTTTTTCAATATATCTTCAAGTCCGCTGCTTACAGCAATTCCTTTATGGATTGCCATCTTGATATTCAGACCCAGCAGCACAGCCCATTCGGTATTGTATGCAAATACAAAGCGTTCGATTGCTTTATCCAAGTCTTCCTCAGAGTAATATGCCTTTAAAGCCAGGGACAGTCTGAACAGATTCTTTCTTGAATAACTTCCTATATCGTCCCTGACAGCACAGTTTTCTATGGCATTTATCATGTTTAAACAATGCTGCTTGTATTCGTTTGTAATACTTATCACCAGTACATTTGCATCATAGGAGCCTTCAATTTGCACTGACCTGAGCTTTAGTCGCAGCAGCACATAGGGCGAAGCAGCTATTACTATTGCAATACAAAGACTTATAATCAGGTTAAACAGCTTTAATGAAGTCAGGAAACTGAAAATAAATAATGAAATACTCCCTATGATAAAAAAGTAAGTCCCTAAGTCAGAGATTTCTTTTGATAAGGTCGCAGTCAAAACCTTGTATATATGATTGAATATTATTCCCTGACTTTTCTTTTTAGCAACACTGACGGTTTTCTCCAATTGCCTGTAACGCTGTACTTCTTTGAACATATTTACTATCGAAGCTCCAAAGATAAACCAGAGTCCGACAGCAAGAAGTCCGACACAGCCCCATGGTACAACATGTTGTAGTAAAATCCAGATTATATTGGGTTTCATTTTGCACGTTCACCTTCTTTAACCACTACCTTTGCATAAGCAGGCTTTATTACCTTTTCAGGCATTGGATACTTTTTAGCAAGAGACTTTAATGTGTTTTTATATACTTCAAGGGCATTTTGATCTTCAAACTCACCAAGTTCCATAACTTTCTTACCAATACTGTAATTGAAACACCAGCTGTCTGTATCTTTATGATATTCACAAATTTTGTGATAGCTTATCACATTGGCTTCAGTATCATAACGTACTTCATATATGGATTTAAGTCTTTTCTGAGACCTTTTGCCCGGCAGCTGAACCATTTCAAAGAGAAAGTTAAAACTGTTTGCCACTCTCAACATCTGGTAGTCAACGTTACCTCCGAACACTCCTTGAATCTTGTTTGCTATGTCATAGCAAAAGTCCTCCGGATTTGACAAGTGTAAAGTTATCTTCAAACGGTTTGTTCCTTTATTTGCTGCTTCAACCGCAATGTGTGCTGTGTAGCCATCCCTGACTTCCTGAACTACCATATAGTCTGCATCTGACTTCAATATTTCCGATGATAATTCAAAAAGCTCATTTCCTTTTGCAATCAACGACATGATAGGAGCCTTTGGCATTACTTCGTGTATACGGATTTCAGGGTCTGTCTGTATAAGTACTCCCTCCAGTTCAGGATTTTCATATAGCTGCCATGTTAGCAGCATGGTGGATTTCCCTGAACGAACAGGGCCGATAAACGCTACTTTTACGCCACATTTCACAAGTGCTTCCAGTGCAGGTACCAATTCGAAGGGAATAGTCCCTCGTCTGGCCTGTTCTTCAAAAGTCAGAACCTTTACTACATACTTTCGAAAGACCATAACGGACTGACTGTCGATAACCCTTTGTCCTGTGTAAACGGTAACACGCTCTCCTGAATACATATAAAGTTCTGAATAGTTCTCATTGGCTCGTTTTGTTTCATCACCAAGCATAAAAGCCTGTCTTAACTGTTCAAACCTTTTTTTGCTTATTCTCTGCTCTTTTAGTACCTGTTTACCATCTATAAAGAAATATATCCTATCACCTATTATCTTTGCCGATGAGCTTTCCGGCATTTCCATCCACTCTGCAATACCGGCTATACCCCAATTCTCGTGAAATATTGCATCCACCAAATTTTTATACCATGAAGGATATCCTTCATTTTCAATCCTGTTGGCTTTTAGATATTCTCTGATTTTATCCTTCAGGTAATTTACTTCAGTGGGTTTTCCAAGAATAGCATTTCTGTGTCTTTCTAAAAGAAGCTTCTGGTTATTCTGGTTCTGCTCCCTGATCCATTCCTCATCAATATGTTTTTTAATTCTGGAACAAAGTAAAAGGAACTTTGAATTGTTATCCAAAGCTCCGTATCCCAAACTCCTTTTTCTCCTGTTACGGGATCTGTTCAATATTTCTTCCAAGTCGAATTCCTTCATCTTTGTGTAGTCGGGATTCTTTATAACCATACTCATTTATTCATCCCCTTCCAAATATACTTTTTGCCTTTTGCTTTTGCTGCAGCTTATATTCAAGCTGTAATGCAATAAGGTTTGTAAGTTTGTCCAGCTGCCTGTCATATTGTCTGCTTAATCCTCTGAGTGATTTATTCTCAATGTCAGTCAGGTAAGACGCATCGGGAATATATGGCAGTGAAACTGCAAAAACCATGTCATACTCTTTTGTAACGTTTGTGCTTGAACCATCACTCTGCTTGTTTACTATCAGCAGAATATTATTGGGTGTATCCCGTTTTTCAGCATTGGTTTTCCTCTCTGTGATACCGTATTCGTCCAAGGCCTGCTGCTTAATTATTCTGTGGTTATACAGGCTTGACTGCTGCGGTGTTGTTACCATATATCTGTTGGGTGTAGAATTTATTGCACCGAAGTACAGTTCATTATGGGGATACCAACCGGCATCCACTATTACTGCATCAAAGATTTTGGATGCCATGTTTATTACGTACTCAATGTGGTCTGTCTTGTAGTACTTAAAATCAATCAATGTTTTACAGGGTGGAAGCATGTACAGGTTTTTATGTTCTCTGCTTGTTACCATGGCTTCCATTAATTCATCCTTGGATAGAATTTTATTAAAAACCTTTGACCGTATGCTGTCCATTCCCTTACCTTCACAGTTTTCAGCATATGAATATGACAAATGGCCGGACATGTTCAGAAATGCAATGTTCCCTTCACTCCGGTCTGCCATGTTTTCGGCAATGCTCAATGCTGTCAAGGTTGTTCCAACCTTTGAATCAGCTCCAAACAGTACTACTATATTTGTTTTCCTTTCCTGAAGGTTTATTATTTCGCAAAAACGCAAAAGCAGCTGACTTTCTGTAAGCTTTGGAGGCAGTATGCTTATTCCATGGGATTTTAAAAGAGCAGTCAATGAGGAATACCCCGATTGACTGCCCTTTGCCGAACTTAGCAGATACGTTATTTTCTTTGCCCTGATGCCTTTTTCTACACTTTGTATCAACTCATTTATGTTGTATAGCCTATCTGAAATAACCAGATAATCATATCCTATTTTTTCATCAAGACTTGCTGCAATGTTTACTTCATCAAATAGCTTTGAATTTGAAAATACATTGTATAAATCAATATCATTTGTTATTAATGTTACTGTATTCATTTCTCTCTCCCTTCTATTTGTAAACAACTATTAGTTTTTTTCCGTTTATCACACTGTTTTCCAGCACCTGAGTTGATGCTCTGGTACATATTATCTCTATGGCAGATACTTGTGAGGTTCCGTCAAGACGTTCATTTCCGTTTGTGTCCGTAACCTCCCTGTTGGTACTGTCTTTTACATATACTACGGTGGTATCAAATATTGATTCTGGTTTACCTTTGGTCAGCATGGCTGCAATGTCTTCATTAGTATTTAACTTGTTATCAATTTTGCTGTCTATTTCATATATACTGATTTTGTCACCACGCCGTATTGATGACGGAATTGAATATACCCAAGCAGGCGGAAGCTTGAATACAAACTCATTTTCCTTGAGTATCAGGCTGTTATTTGAGAATGTCTGCTTTACAATTTGTCCGTTAGCAGGAATAAACTGCTCTGCTATCCGGCCATCCAGCAAGTTTATTTGGTTTGACTTTATTGCTCCTGCAACTGCTGATTGTAGGCTTACTTTCTGTGGTTTGAAATAGTCCTGTGGGTTATTGATTACAGTACCTTTTTGTATATCCTTTTGAGCCACAAGCAGTGATACTGATTGAACCTCGGTTTGCCCGTATGTAACCCATAAGTATGTTGCTATAAGTGCTATAAACATAATAGCTATCCCTATAACCCCTTTTAGTTTTTGTCTCAATTTTATACCCCCCTTATTTTTGCTATTCTTGGCAGTAATCTGAAAATCCCATGCTGCCTCTGCTGTTTTTTCTCTTTTGGATTAAGATTAGCCATATCAGGAAGAAGTGCCTGTATTAAAAGGTCTGTATCCGAATCCCTGCTGTAGCATTTTATTCCGTTTAAATATTTCTCTGCCTTGCTTTCTTCCCCGTCCGTAAGAAAGCACAACTCCTCATATGCCTTACCGCAAAGTCCTTCAAATACTTCGTTACCGGGCGTAAAGAATTTTAACTTTTCCAGCTGCCACGGGGATGTAAATGCCATTCCCAGTTTTACATCAGCCTTGATAAATTCCTTTAGTACTACCCGGTTTATGGAATCCTCTTGATTAGGGTCTAAACTCCCTTCTGAATTGATTCTGAATAAGCAGCCATAATCAGTAACCGTTATGTTAAAACCTGACCTATAAAGCTCATAAAGAGCATCCCCAAGCTCCTCCGGTCTTTTCAAAGCCCTGTAGTCACAGTTTGCTGTCGGCTTTGCAAACTGTAATGAATCTGAGCCATCAACCTCAATTACAGCTGTCTTTCCGTGTTGTGACAGATGCTTACCCAACCGGACTGCCATAGACGTACTGCCACAACCGGGAGAGACTGAAAAGGTTGCTATTTTTAGCAACCCTTTCACCACTGTCGGTCTGTCAACAATTACTTCTTTTTCTACTATTATTTTTTTCTCTACTACCTTTTCCACTATTTTTTCTTTTGGAGGAGGCTTCACCTTTAAAAGCTTGTTGTTAACAGCTTGCTTCTGTTTTTTGACTTCTTCTAACTGTACCAGACGTTCATGCTCTGCCGTAAGCGTTTCAACCAGTCGGTTAACAGGTATTTCGCCATTCTCATTTATGTATATTATTTGCTTCAATCCCACCGCACTGAAAGCCCATGCTTCAAACTGCTCGTCCTTTTCTTTTTCATGACAAAACCAGATTAATAGCGTATTGGGAAGTATGGCTCTAATATTATATAAAAGCTTCTTATGCTGTTCCTTTTGCCTTGCAGCAGCATGAATTAGTATTGCCTCTATATCCTGACAACTGGTGATATTGCTGACATTATTCAAAAGTTCTTCCATGTTGTATGTTATGCTGATATCAAACTTATTCAGGAATTTATTTATTCCTGCCATCACTTCATTGTTTTCAAATAAACCCGCAGTTTTCATTTATTATCCCACCTCCATTCGTCCAGTGATTTATAATAGTATTTTTTCTGTGAGCGAATGTAGCTGTACAAATTTTTTGCCATATCAAGTGCCGAAAGATTTGTAACATCCTTTTTTACACACATTACACTCACAAAGATACCCAGTAGCAGCAAGATAACAAATACCGGCATATTGTTAAATACCAACAAAGCAAATAATGCATCTACCCCTCCTATAATCAATATTCCGATTATGGCTTGCCTTAATTCGTTCTTGCCAAACCCTGTGTATATTTCCTTTTGTGTCTTCAAGCCTGCCGGTATATACAAGGTATCTCTGTTTTCATCCTCTGAGCTCATATACTTCTACCTCCGTTAAAATATGCTTCTGCCAATTGTTTTACGGCATCTGTAAGTGCCGCTATAATTGCAAACTTTATTGCATTTTTTGCACGTTTTTTTAGCATAGCGGATTCGTCCTCATTGTAGTTAGATGCAATCAGGCAATAGGTAGCTCTTGCTGCTCCGCCGATTGCACATACCGGGGCAAGCCATATAGAAATTACCTTAACCATATTTACCGAATCCATCAAAACTCACCCCTATCCTCTTTTGATAACTCCTTTTGCCATTTGCCAAACCCTTGCAGTCTGATAAACTGAACCCGAATTAAAACCACCTCCGCTTGGAACCATGAAATGTTGCAGGAACTTTGGAGTACCCAGTGCTGCCAATATAGCTGCTATCCCTATTATGGGGTGTCCGGTAAATACAATACTTAGTGCAAGTTGTGAAAGCCCTACCTGAACAACAATAGTAGCACAGCACTGTAACATTACCTGAGTCATTGCCTTGTACATTGCTCTGTCTGAATCCAGCAACCCAACACAACCTATAGGGAATGCCATTCTTAATACGAACATTTCGAAGCCACGTTTTACAAATTGCACGTAAAGTATAATCAGCATAATTACCGCAACCAGACATCCGATTATATTAAACAAGCCTGTTTCTAAAAGAGCACCAATATTTCCATAAGAAAATTCAGATGTAACACCGCAAGCATTTTTTATTGCCGTGGAAAAACTGCTCGTTATATCACATACATACCCGTATAAGACGGGAAAAGCCATTGCAATTGTTAATGCCTTAAAAAAGCTTGTAGTTAAAAGCAAAGGGTCTTCATCTGCATCCCCTTCTGTCCATAAAACGTATGCTTCAAACCCCTTTTTAAGGAATTTAAGTATAATCATAGCAACAGCCATAGCAAGGCATAACTCCTGTATTTTTGATAATGCCGTTGACAGTACGTTAGCTGATTGTAAAATAATCCCGGATGAAATAGATTCTGAAATTGTATCTTTCTCCAAAATTACCGGAATTGAATTTTCTATACGAAGTGTTATTTCAGCTAGTCCCGAAAACATAGCTCCAAGCCATATTGCACCATGATTTATAACAGGTGTGAAAAGAAATCCAAGTATCTTATCCAACACACCACACCCTTTCTTTGCTAATTCATAAGTGATAAGTATTATTTAATCAATACCTGTAGTAACTGTTTTACCGTAGTAGGATGCAATTAGTACAATGAGTGTTCCAATGAGAACTGCACCAAGTGTTGATACAACAGTCGTTTTAATCCTGTCATTCCATTTTTATGTCGATAGGTAATCTTTTGATGCCATCGCCAGATTTTCCCCCGACCCACACCGTGCATGAGACTTTCACCTCACACGGCGTTCCATTGTATTTATATTTTTAAATAATTTGTAAATTCAACGAAAATTACGTTGTTATAACTTCACGTTTAGCAAGAATTCGTAGCTGGTTTAATTTTTTCAACTGCTTGTCATCCAACTTTAGTACCTTCATGTAATTTTGAATAACATCATTGTTAACCGCATGAATTAATCTATGAACTTCACCTGTAACAAAAACTAAATTCTTATAGACATCAAGTCCACCAAATTCTTTTGGTATATTGTGGTGACAATGCATTTGACCAATTGAAAGGGATAGTTTTGATATTGCACATTTACCTTGTTGAGCTGCATATAAAGATAGGCGATTATCATTGTATTCAACGGATTGTCCTTTGATTGGATTCCTCATTAAATACAAAAGAATGTTCATATCCACATTTTGAAGCTTCTTGTGAATATAAACTCTCCCTTCAGGTGTGAATTTGTTCACTGCCAAAGGCTTAAACATAGGATTTTTATGTTGAACGAATCCAATGGGTGCCATCGCAGTATTATGATCAAACCTCAACTGATTGCTTTTCCCATAATACTCTTTAATACAAGGTAGAAGATGTTTCCCTTCTTTTTTTAAACCGTCTTTGAATCTTGCTTTTAGGCTCTTTTTGACTGAGAAAGCAATATCATCAAAATCGTTACTTACGTGCGTAGCATATCGATAATAAAAATGTATGCCAAGTACGTACGCATTGTAATTTGAAACTGCTTCATAGCCCTTTTCAACACTATTAGGCTTTTGAATATTTTTGATGTGTTCTCTCGTCTTTTTCTTGATGGCTCTTTTGACTTTACTTGAAATATGTGATTTTACGGTATATTTTATTTTATCATTGTTGCCTTTTCCGTTTTTATGGAGTTTCAGTTTAAAACCAAGGAATTCAGAGTATTGTTTCCTAAGGTTAATAACTTTTGATTTTTCAAGACTTATATCAAGTCCCAAACGTTCCTTCAGCCATAATTTTGTGGCTTTAAAAATTCTTTGGGCGTCTTGATAACTTCTGCAAAATATCTTAAAGTCATCGGCATACCTCACTATGTAACATTCCTTCAGATTCGTTCTTCTCAAAGCTCTATATTTATCACCTTTGTCCGTCTTATTATTGTCTTTTCTGATTTTATGGTAGTTATAATCAGTCGGCATATCTTCCCACTGACTAGCAACCCACCAATCTAATTCATTAAGGACAACATTTGAAAGTAAAGGTGATATAATTCCACCTTGGGGTGTTCCTTTTTCAGGGAAACCAATTCCGGCTATCTCTGCTTTGAGCATCACAGATATAATACTTATTAGCTTTTTATCTCTAATTCCCAAGTACCATAGCTGTTTAAGCAATTTACCATGACTGACATTATCAAAGAACCCTTTAATATCAATATCAACAACATAGTGAAGTTTACCTACTTGCATGTACTTATAGGATTGAGCAAGAGCATTTTCAGCACTTCTATTTGGTCTAAAACCATTACTTCTTTCATAGAATTTTGCTTCACATATAGGTTCTAGCACTTGAAGGATACACTGTTGAAGTAGTCTATCCATAATAGTTGGAATGCCTAACGGTCTTGTTTTACCAGTGTCACCTTTTGGAATTTCTACTCTTCTAACCGCTTGTGGCTGATACCACTGAAACTTCTTTCTCACATGTTCAATTAGTTTCTCATCTTGCCATTTAGCTAAATCATAAATATTTTTCTTATCAACGCCAGCTGTTTTACTACCATTGTTTTTTTTAAGATTACGATAAGCAAGCTTGATGTTCTCTTCACAGGATATAACATCCATTAAGTCTTTAAAGACTTTGTTTGCTTTACTTTCCAAATACAACGTATCTTGAATGTCTTGAAAATCATAGTATTCGGCGTTGCGAAGTTTTTGTTTCTTTTGAACTTTTTTCGTTGTCAAAGTCGGCTTTCTCCTATGTGGATTTTGCCTTTCTTAGTCATACTCGAACCTTTGAGTCATTTACAATTATTGCTTAACATTAATACAACTTGAGCCTATCCCTCCACGGCTTGTTATAACCGTTTCTAAGGTACTGTGACTCTACTTTCAGTCAGACTAAAACAAGTTATATGAATTTTCACTTTCCTTGCTACTGCTTCATCACCTGCAACTGCTCCACATTCTGACCTTACCACGTTCCGATATTTCTATCTGTACATATATCCTTAGGTGAATCCTATGAGCCTGTATGCTTGATAGTGCCAATAACACTATAGGGTATTTCATAACCAAAATTTTTACTTTACCCCACATACACCACGCTTTGGTGGCAATGGCATTTCTACCATCTAATGGTCTAGACCCGTACATTCAGATTTTGGTCAGCAGTTTCTTACGCTACATTCTCACCATAGATAATTTATAGACTCCCGATATATCAATTGCATAGCCTACCTCTAGGCCACTTTCCACAGTAAATATCACTGTTAGGGCAATCTTCTACCGACTTCCTCGAGCTTCAAACAATTTAGCGGTTGCACGTTAAAAAGCCTGTCGAAGTATTAGAGCAGACGTTTCAAGGCATTACCCTATCATTCCATCTATTGAAATATCAGTTCTCCGAGAACCGATTTTAAGTAAATCGACCTCGTGCCCAACCTTTTCAGTTAGGAACGTGTCGCACTCTGATCCATTTCGTCTGCGGCACCCCTCCTGATAAAGAAGTATGCACCCACTGCTGCTCCTGCAATTGGAGCCAAGATTATTAGGTACTTTCCTATGTCCGTAAAAAGGTTCTTTGTCCCTGTCGCAAATATACTTGTATCAAAACCTGCGGCAAAAGTAGGTAAAGTATTGAAAATAGCTGTGAAAGCTACAATAACAACTGCTAAGTATGTTTTTTGTATTTTTCTTATATTTTTCTCTAGCAAAATATATATCTTTTTACTTCTGCTGTTCATTTGTGCTGCTCCCTTCTCGAAGTGAATTTGAATTTGTTGAAATTGAAGACACCATTGAATACCATGTATCCAAGGCCTTTTTTAATTCCAGCGGAACTTCATAGATTACATATTCGTCATCATCAACCTCAAGTAACTCGGCAACATGAAATGATGCTTTAAACTGTCTATAAACAGCTGGGTTTCTGGGAAGGAACACTCTAATCCTTTCATCCAGCTCCTGACTCTCAACGTTCTTTTCAAGCCATGGAAAGATGCCGGTAGGAAACTTTCTTGAAACATTACCTCCTTCATTCTTCCTTCTCCTTTTTGGTGTGTACACCGCTTCAAAAGCCCTGAACCCGCCAAGTTTCTCCCATGTGTAGGATATAAAGTACTGCATTTCCTTGTCACGGGGCTTGGTTTCACGAAGTATATAATTTGAAAACTCCTCTGAGTTAACCTGAATTCGCATGGTCTTCTCCGAAAAATCAGGAATGTAGAACTTGGCGTAATCAGCAGCCACTACGATACCCATGCACTCGGCTTCCCTTGTAGAACACAGCCCGAAATTAATCTTTTGAAAGTATCTAGGCATATCCAGACTCTCTATAGTCAGATCAACTATTCCGGGCTGGCCCGATTCAACCCTCACACGTATCTCTTTCCTGTCAAGAGCCATATACCTGTTTGCATCATCATCGGCATCCTGTTCCTGCCCGGCATTTTCAAAAACAAATTCCGTGCGTGTACCGTTTATAGTCAGCATTGCTTTAAACGGCTTGTTTTTCTTTGACCTGAAAGTAAGCAATTCAGTATGTCCCTGTTCCATAAGCTGCCTTAAATGTGTAGGTGAAAGGAGCTTTCCGGAAGTTACCTTCCAGACTGTCATACCACAGTCACAGAACCACTTTTTATCATCTCCTTTCAATGGTTTTTTACAGTTACTGCAAAAAATTTCATCCATTTAGTCACTCTCCGTTCTTTTTATTTTTTGTATATATATAAAATCAGCCCTGATTCCAAAAAGAACCAAGGCTGATAAATTTGATAATGGAAAAATCGTATAAAAAAACACCCGGTGGGGTGTTGGAAAATTTATTATTGGTGATTGATTTTGCTTTTTGATATATAAATAATAGGAGTTATCAATATTACCAAACAAGTGCATCCATTTAATACTTTATTTAATACTGATTTGGCTATAAATACGTTAATACTAAAGAGAATAACTCCTAAAATATAAAACAATATATACCATTTACTAATAACACCCTTTTTTCGCAGTCTTATCGTTACAACCCCATTGTAAAAAATGTAACAAATTATATATATTTCTGTTATCAAAAACATAAAAACTCCTTTCACCAACAATCTGAATGTTGCACAAAGCATTCATTTTACGTCCTAGTAAGTACTGTAACAATTATGACTATAGCATCAATCCCCGTAATAACTATAGTTAAAATCGACTTGTTTTTTTCTTTATTAATATTAAAAAGTTGAAGTTTTATTAAAATATAAAAAAGCATAAATAACCAAACAGTTGCGATAAACATATTTTTAACTATTGAAAAAAACATTGGTATTGGTAGCATTTTATTAACCTCCGTTCTTTTTTTGTTCGCAATACGACTTAAATTACGAAACTTACTCTACCTTTTTTCCATTTGGTGCGTAACTATTGGTACATTAAATATGTCTTCTGTAACATATACAAAAAACAGAGTAAATAACACGATCGCTAAGCCAAAATACAAAATAATAAATGCTTCCATCCTTTGATATTTTTCTCTAGATACAATTAATTTGTATATGGATGCAATAATTAGTAAACTTCCAGTTAACATGCCTAAAAAAATCACTTTTACCCCTCACTTTCCTGAACCAATTAGGCTATAATATATTCATTTAAAAATCATCCTCCATCCTTGAAATTGTTCTTCTTAAAAGATTCGGCTGCTGCTGCGGTTGTTGCATACCCTCGCATTGTTTCTGCCAGTACTTCCAACACTCGCTCCAAAGCTCTATTTTTTCGGCTTCCTTTTTGGTCATTCTTTCGATTCTTTGTTTTTCTCTGTAATCTCTTACCTTTTCGTTATGTTTTTCATTGCCAAGGCCAAGCATCGTGTTGAAGTTCCATTTTGACAAGTCCGGAGAATACATGATTACCGGATTTTCCTTTGATGTAATCAGGCTGTATGGTCTGTTAATCTGAGCTATTTCATTTGTCATCAGCAACGCTCTGCCTGTCAGGTTTACAC
>JAEZFR010000420.1 GCA_023417285.1 Bacillota bacterium | reverse complement strand
ATATAAAGAGCCATGAAGCTTATCACTCTTTTTTCGAAACTATCAATGAAAACGTGGTACATAGAGGACAAATTGAAAAAATACTAAAGGCTACTCTTTATCAAAGCTATAATTCTCTTTATCTATTTGCTAATGTGCAGCAAAGAAAACAATTAAAATTAGTTTCCTTTCATTATGAAGTTACTATGCTCAGCGAATGTTTAAAACGACTATATAGCAAGAAAATTGAGATTGATTATAAGACGTATCAGGAACTGCTAAATGGTCATATTAGTATTCCATTGGAACAATTGGCTGAGGCTAATACGATGGAAGAATTTATTGTGGCCTTAAAAGGCACTCCGTATGAACATGTATTTGACCCGATTATTAATAGTAAAACTTACACTATGTTTGATTTGCTAATGCATTTAAATAGTTATTATTATAAGACTCTTTGGAAGCGAAAGAATAAGGTATTAACTTCGACTCAAAATAAAACATTTACAAGATGTATCGGAAGTAAAATTGATGTCCAGAATGTGATGCTTATTTATCGTTGCAAAAAATATTACAAGGTAGATAGTACGAAGATTCTCTCGATTCTAATACCAGTGAACTATCGTTTATCCAAGGAAGAAACCAATGAGCTGATTCATGCAGATTCAGTTTCTGAGTTTATTGCTAGATTACAAAAAACGCATTACAAGATTCCAGAGAAAGATTTGACACAGGAAGGCATGGAGCGTGTGTATTATAAGAGAATCGCCAGTGCATATGCTGATAGTAGACGAAGAGATCCACTTAGTATGTCTCCAATCTTTTGTTTTTTGTATATGAAAGAACGAGAGCTAGATAATCTGACAACAATCATTGAAGGAATTCGATATGGATTAAGTAGTGAAAAAATTCGCGAATTTCTTATTGTGTGATATAGGAGGTAAATAGCCGTGATCGAAAAAATGAATTTTTTAAGAATTACGGGTCCTAAAGAAGATATTAACCGTGTCATTCAAACGTATTTGAGAAAGTATGAACTTCATGCGGAAAATGCATTATCAGAATTAAGTGATGTTCATGCTTTAGTACCATATGTAGATACCTATCAAGTACGTGAGGCTATGTTAAAATCTGAGGAAACAATTGAGCAACTTAAAATTAGACATGAAACGAAACAACCAACGAAGGTACAAGTTCAAACGAATGAGTCAGCGAAAAAACTAGTTTTGAAAGAACTGACAGCAACTCATGAAAAAAACATAATAGAAAAAGATACGATAAAAGGAGCGTTGGACAGTCTTTCTCGTATGCATCTATTGATTGACGATCTCCAACTTCAAACGAAGGAACGACAACAAAAGATACGAGAAATCAAAGAAAAGAAAGAAAAATTAAGACCATATCTTGGTATCACTTCGACATTTGCTGAATTAAATGGGTATAAGTTCGTGAAATGTGGATTTGGACGCATTGCAATTGATTTTTATGAAAAAATGATACACTATGTATATAAGGATATGAATACACTCTTTGTGGAATGTGAAACAGCGAAAGGTTATATCTATGGAGTTTATTTTGTACCGACTCCTTATCTGAGAAAAGCCGAAGCGATTTTTTCATCTCTTCATTTTGAAGAAGCAGATTTTCCAGAAGAGTATCAGGAGACACCTCAAACAATCTATGATCAAATGCAACAAGAGATACTATCGTTACATAATGAACTAAAGGAATTAAAGATCATGATGCTGGATGTGCTAAACAAGCACAGTGCAGAATTTATTGCTGCATATGATGTAATCAAAGAGTATTATGATGCCGCAGAAGTACGTAAACTTGCAGCGTGTACTAGAAAAGAAGAAGAAGTATATTACATCCTTTGTGGTTGGATGTCAGAGCCAGATACAAAGGAATTTGTAAAAGCAATTGCCAAGGATGAGCATGTTAATTGCTTTGTGGATGATTATGCACAGACAACGACATCAAAACCACCAACAAAATTAAAAAACCCCAGGCTTTTTCGCCCGTTTGAGATGTTTATAAAGATGTATGGTCTCCCCTCTTATGGGGAGCTAGATCCTACAGTTTTCGTTGCAATTACCTATTCAATTCTATTTGGTATGATGTTCGGTGATGTTGGCCAAGGGTTATGCCTAGTCATCGGAGGTTTTTTTCTTTATAAACGAAAGAAGAATAACTTGTGTGCGATTATATCACTTGCTGGAGTAAGTGCCACTATTTTTGGCTTCCTCTATGGTAGTATTTTTGGATTCGAAGATGTCTTTGAGCCACTTTGGGTGAGCCCAATGCACGATACACTGACGGTTTTATTAGCGGCAGTAATTTTTGGTATCGGGTTAAATTTACTTGCTATGGTATTTAATATCATCAACGGGATTAAGGAAAAGAACATACAGAAAATATTCTTTGATACAAACGGTGTAGCTGGATTGGTGTTCTATGGAAGTGTAGTTGGAATCATTGGCCTTTTTGCGACGGGGCATACCATAAAAGGATCTGCCTTGCTTGTAATTATGATCCTATCACCGCTCGTTTTGATCTTTTTAAGAGAACCTATTACGAATAAGATTCACAAGAAGAAACACTTAATAGAAGGCACCAAAGGTATGTATTGTGTAGAAAACGGATTTGAATTGTTTGAAGTATTGCTAAGTTATATAACCAATACAATTTCATTTGTGCGTGTTGGAGCTTTTGCATTAAGTCATGCTGGTATGATGTCCGTAGTATTACTGTTAGCGCATGGAAGCTCAGAACAGCCAAACCTGATAGTAATTATACTTGGAAATTTATTTGTTGCTGGCTTGGAAGGATTAATTGTAGGGATACAGGTATTACGTCTTGAGTATTATGAGATGTTTTCAAGGTTCTATCGTGGTACTGGAA
>JAEZFR010000417.1 GCA_023417285.1 Bacillota bacterium | reverse complement strand
GTATCAATTATACCTGCTGGTATGGCAGGAGGTTATACTGCCAGCAGACCTCAGGAAGACAAGAGTTACCATACTAAGTCACAGCTGATAGAAGAAATTATTATCGCTCTTGGAGGACGTGCAGCTGAAGAAATTACGATGAATGAAGTTAGCACAGGAGCATCTAGTGATTTGAAGAAGGTAAATCAAATTGCCAGAAGCATGGTTACCAAGTACGGTATGAGCGACAAGCTGGGTAATATGATTTTTGGTAATGAAAATGATGAAGTATTCATCGGAAGGGATTTAGCTCAAGCTAGAAATTACTCTGATGAGATTGCTGCTATAATTGATAATGAAGTCAAGAAGATTATTGATGAAGCATATGAAAGAACTCTTACTCTTCTAAGAGAGAACAATAACAAGCTTATTGCACTTGCTGAAACCCTTCTTGAAAAAGAAAAGGTTGAGGGTGCAGAATTCGAAGAAATATTTGAAAATTCATAATATTAGCTAAGGTTTTTGGAGCTTCTAACGGTGTTAAACACATAGATAGAAGCTCCTTTTATTGTTTAATAAGAGAATTCAGCTAGTACACCTTACGACAATAATTATTTAACCTCAAGGTGTACCAACTTGTGTTGACAGACATGTTTAGCAAGTAATACAATAACAAAAGATAGTAGCTCGATATAAAAAATAACTATATATGACTTAGTAGGGAAATAGAAATATAACAATGATAGAGGAGACATTATGGAACTTAAAATAGGACTGGTTTGTGAAATAAGTGAGGAAGTTACTCTAAATAACACTGCAAGTGCACTGGGGAGTGGTGGAATCGATGTTTATGCAACCCCAGCCATGATTGCGCTTATGGAAAAAGCCGCTATGAATGCAGTACAGCCGGCTATAGAAGAGGGCTTATCTACGGTGGGCACTATGGTAAATATTAAGCATATGGCTGCAACACCAGTTGGGATGACAGTTACAGCAAAGGCTGAGCTTATAGAGGTTTCGGAGAAACGCCTGCTCTTTAATGTTGAAGCTTTTGATGGAAAAGATAAAATAGGTGAAGGCACACATGAGAGATTTATTATAAGTGTAGAAAAGTTTATATCCAGGGTAAATTCAAAGAAGGTGTAGAAATAGAAATATCAACTTCTATAATGTACTTTAGAGTTTGATGTTTTCGACATAAATTACGAAATCCTACTTGACCCATAGCAAAAATTATGTTTAAATTATCTTGAAAACTTAATATTGTTTTCCTTATCAAGAGAGGTGGAGGGATCGGCCCGATGAAACCCGGCAACCAATATGCTTAAGTCATATACGGTGCCAATTCCTTCAGGATTTATTCCTGAGAGATGAGGGGTGTTCATAAAATAAAATGACAAACCTCGTAAAGAGGTTTTTTTTATAGCATAAAAAGACACCTCAAGTTGAATAATTATACTAGTATAGGAGGAGTTAAAAATGTCAAGAAGATTATTTACTTCAGAATCCGTTACAGAGGGGCATCCAGATAAAATTTGTGATCAGATTTCAGATGCGGTATTGGATGCAATTTATGAGAATGATCCCCAAGCTAGAGTGGCTTGTGAAACAGCAGTTACCACGGGTATGGTACTGGTTATGGGGGAGATATCAACCAATTGCTACGTTGATATTCCAAAAGTTGTTAGAGCTACAATTGAAGAGATTGGCTACGACAGAGCAAAGTATGGCTTTGACTCCCATACCTGTGCTGTTTTGACTTCAATAGATGAGCAGTCAGCGGATATTGCAATGGGTGTTGATAAGGCACTTGAAGCTAAGTCAGGTGAAATGACAGATGACCAGATTGAAGCAATTGGTGCTGGTGACCAGGGTATGATGTTTGGGTTTGCATGTGATGAAACTCCAGAACTAATGCCAATGCCTATTAGTCTTGCTCACAAGCTTTCAAAGAGACTTTCAGACGTGAGAAAGAATGGAACACTTGATTACCTGAGACCGGATGGGAAGTCACAGGTTACAGTAGAATACGATGGAGACAAGCCTGTTAGGGTAGATACCGTTGTAATATCTACTCAGCATGGGCCTGAGGTTGACCATGAAACAATAGAGAAGGATATGCAAGAGCATGTAATTAAGCCAATAATTCCCGGAGAATTATTGGATGAGAATACAAAATACTTTATTAACCCAACTGGAAGATTTGTTGTTGGAGGCCCACAGGGCGACTCGGGACTTACAGGCAGAAAGATAATTGTTGATACCTATGGAGGGTATGCAAGACATGGAGGGGGTGCTTTCTCAGGAAAGGACCCAACAAAGGTTGACCGTTCTGCTGCATATGCTGCAAGATATGTTGCAAAGAATGTAGTTGCAGCAGGACTTGCAAACAAGTGTGAGGTACAGCTTGCATATGCAATTGGTGTTGCAAAGCCGGTATCGATTTTAGTTGATACGTTTGGAACGGCAAAGATTCCAGAAGAGAAGATTGTTGAATTGATAAATAAGCACTTTGACTTAAGGCCAGCAGCTATTATCAAGATGCTTGACCTAAGAAGACCAATCTACAAAAAGACGGCTGCTTATGGTCATTTCGGAAGAACAGATGCTGAATTCTCATGGGAAAAGACAGATGTTGCAGAAGAGTTGAAAAAAGAGGCCGGTCTATAGTTTTAGCTAAATGCAAAGAGTTACTAGATATAGTATTTGTCCATTTGTTAGAGTAAAGTGAATACCACTTCAATTTAAATTATCAGAGTAAATAAAATGGTGAGACGAAATCAAGGTCTCACCATTTTTGGTATGTACTATTTATTAGGCTGCTGCTAACAAAATAATACGGATATAATTATAGTTATAAAGTTTAATTTTTGCGTCCTATATAAAGAATACATAATTGTTGCTTGCTACCTTTTGGATCTAGGTGAAATTTCATTCCAAAGAGTAAAACCTAATATAAAAATACCGCCTACTACTTGCCACAATGTCATTGTTTCACCTAGTATTGTGACAGAGATCAATACGGCAACCAATGGGTCGATATAACTGAGAATTGCGGCCTTTTGTCCAGGTAATTCTTTAAGAGAAGAAAAATACATACAATAGGTTACTCCAGTGTGAATAAGACCAACGATTAATAAATTAATCCAGCCTGTCGTGTTTAAGCTCCCTAATGTTAT
>JAEZFR010000354.1 GCA_023417285.1 Bacillota bacterium | reverse complement strand
ATGTAAAGCTAGCGCAAGATGTCTTTGCATCGAGAGGAAACCTCATTATACCAGAAGATACAATTATCACGAAACATATTCTTAAAAAGCTTTATGAATTCAAAGTGGAAGACGTTGTAGTATATAAGCCTGAAAAAGTATTGGATATTGTTGAAGTCTCAGAGGTAAATACTTATGAATTGTATTATCAGGAGTACACCAAGGATGTCCAAGATCTAAAGGGGGTACTTCAGGAAATTGCTGCTGGCAAAAAAATGGACTATTCCAAGGTTGATAAAATTTCTAAAAATATTTACGGAAAGATCAATAACTGTTTTTCCTTTTTTGAATGTATAAAGGCGGTTAAAAGTGCTGATGAATATACTTATACTCACTCTGTAAATGTCTCAGTCTATTCAATGCTTATAGGTAAATGGCTTAATTTTGATGAAAATCAGCTGATGGATATTATTTTAGCTGGGCTTCTTCATGATATAGGAAAATCCAAGGTACCGCTCGAAATACTTAATAAGAAAGGTCCATTGACTTTTGATGAATTTGAAATAATAAAAAGGCATACCTTGTACGGTTATGATATTGTTAAGGACCATGATGAAATAAGTAATGATGTAAAAAAGGCTATTTTGACTCACCATGAAAAGGAGAATGGAAAGGGCTATCCAATGGGGTTGAAGGGTGAACAGAAGAACCTATATTCAAAGATTATTACTGTTGCTGATGTTTTTGATGCAATAACCTCAGTTAGGGTTTACAAGGACAAGAAAACACCTTTTGACGCCTTCAAAGAGCTCGAAGCAATTGGATATGATGCAATGGATCCTCAGATTCTAATGGTTTTGTTCAAAAATCTCCCCAGCTATTATATTGGGTCAAAGGTAAAAATGAATTCCGGAGAGTTGGGGGAAGTGGTGTATGTGCCATCACAATGTATCTATGCGCCGATTGTTAGACTAGATGATGAACAGTTCCTCGACATTTCAAAAAATCGGGACAAATCCATCAAAGAGTTCCTATAAAAAATGTATTATAACGATTCAAGAAAAGTAGTAACCGCTTTTGAGGGGACTACTTTTTTATTTGTCACCACACCTAATTCACGCTTAGGAGGCTTAATTGTGGGAGATACCTCAAACAACTCATTGGCCTGTATATATGGTTGAGCACTTTCACGAAGGACATATGCTATCCCTGTACCAATTCTAGCAAACTCTATTACAAGCTCAAGACTTTCTAATTCAATTTCGGCATTGCAGGTCAGACCATTTTCTTCAAAAAAACTATTTAATAATTTTCTTGTTGAGCTTTCTGAATCCAGAAGGATTAATGGGTAATTATTGAGTTCCTGTAATGCTATATCCCTTTCTCTAAGACTAGAATACTTATGAGGCGCTGCAACAAAAATATCTTCCACACTCACAAATTTCTTGTAGCTGTGATTGTTATAATCTTTAGGTGGGGTTGCAATAATAAAATCTGCAAGACCATCTTTAAGAACCTCATAAAGCTGAGGTGTAGTCCTGTTAATGACTTTTACAAGTATTTTGGGGTAGAGCTGATTGAATTTTTTGATATATGGCATAATAAAGTATTTGCATACAGAATCAGATACTCCAATTCTAATCTCACCTGCACTTAAATCCTCCATTTCTATAAGTTTTGTTTCTGCCGTTTTTAAATAATTGTAAGCCTGTGAAACATAACTATATAGAAGCTCTGCTTCCTTGGTCAGCTGTATGCTACGAGCATTTCTAATAAAAAGTGATACCCCCAGCTGCTTCTCAAGCCCTTTTATAGCCTGGCTAACCGCAGACTGAGTAATATAGAGCTTTTTAGCAGCTGCAGAAAAGCTTTTCTCAGCAG
This sequence comes from Bacillota bacterium, assembly GCA_023417285.1. Lineage (GTDB taxonomy): Bacteria > Bacillota > Clostridia > Acetivibrionales > DSM-1351 > Ruminiclostridium. The sequence goes on along the minus strand of JAEZFR010000354.1, from coordinate 2,280 downwards.
CACAATGATAAAATATTTTATATAACTCAAAATTTATATCCATTAGCTATCCTTATACATTATATTAATAATATTAATTTTACTAATATATTTTATCATATTATAATTAAGTAAGAAAGAGAAATATAGTAAACTTGTTGTATATAGGCTACAAAATGACTGATATAAAGATTTATCAGGACAGTTAAAAGGATAAGGCTGATAAAAGGCTGAGCAAAAACTGAATAGAAGGCCAATAAGAGGCTTAGCAAAAGCGGAATAAAAGTCCAATAATAGGCTTATAGAAAGACTCATAAAGACTAAAATAAATTGGTATCAAATAAAAAGCGGGGGTATTACATATGTCAAATGTAAAAAGACTATTTGTTGTAAAAAAGCAGCCATATGATGTTGAGGCACAGGGGCTGTTTTCAGATCTAAAGGAAACCTTGGGGATAAGAGCACTTGAAAGCGTTACAATAGTAAACCGTTATGACATAGAAGGGATAGATGAAGAGGTTTATGGTATGGCTCGTAATACCATTTTTTCCGAACCTCCCGTAGACTATGTTTATGATGAAAAGTATAGTATTCCTGAAGGGGCACAAGCATTTGCAGTAGAATACTTACCCGGGCAATATGACCAGAGGGCAGACTCAGCAGCTCAGTGTATTCAACTGCTTACTCAGGGTGAAAGGCCATTGATAAGAGCTGCAAGAGTAATTATTCTCCAGGGAGAATTGAGCAACTCTGATGTTGAGGCTATCAAGAAGTTTTATATAAATCCAGTAGAAAGTCAAGAGGCTTCGATGCAAAAACCTTCCACTCTTATGATGGAAGTTGAGCAGCCTGCTGATGTAGCTATCATCGAGGGTTTTATTAACATGGGCAAGGAGGACCTATCAGAGCTATTGAAGGAAATGGGCTTTGCAATGTCCTTTGATGACATTGTTTTCTGTCAAAATTATTTTGCCAACACCGAGAAGAGAGACCCTTCGGTAACAGAAATGAGAATGATTGATACCTATTGGTCAGATCACTGTAGGCATACAACCTTCCTAACCAGAATTGACAGCGTTGAATATGAAGATGGAAAATACTCTGGAGTTATAAAGGATACCTTTAAAAGCTACAAGCAGGTAAGAGAAGATTTATATAAGGGCCGTGACAAGGACATTTGTCTGATGGACGTTGCTACCATTGCAATGAAGGCACTTAAAAAACAAGGCAAGCTTGATGACCTTGATCTTTCAGATGAAATAAATGCATGCAGTATTGTAGTAAATGCAGATATAAATGGGAAGAACGAAGAATGGCTGGTAATGTTCAAAAATGAGACACATAACCACCCTACTGAAATTGAACCATTTGGTGGTGCTGCTACTTGTTTAGGTGGTGCAATCAGAGACCCGTTGTCAGGCAGAGTATATGTTTATCAGGCAATGAGGGTTACAGGAAGTGGTGATCCAAGAACAAAGCTAGAGGATACTATTCCAGGAAAATTGCCACAGAAAAAGATTACTACTGGTGCTGCAGCTGGCTATAGCTCATATGGAAACCAAATCGGGCTTGCTACCGGTCAGGTTGCAGAAATATATCATGAGGGTTACGTTGCAAAGAGAATGGAAATAGGTGCTGTAATAGGTGCTGCTCCAAGAAAGAACGTTGTTAGAATGCAGCCACAGGCAGGCGATAAGATAATCCTTCTCGGTGGAAGAACAGGTCGTGATGGTTGCGGCGGTGCAACGGGTTCATCAAAAGCTCATACAGAGGAATCCTTGGTTGCCTGTGGAGCGGAGGTACAAAAGGGTAATGCACCAACCGAGAGAAAAATTCAGAGGCTGTTCAGAAATCCTGATGTAAGCACTTTGATAAAGAGATGTAATGACTTTGGAGCGGGTGGAGTATCGGTTGCTATAGGAGAGCTTGCAGACGGGCTCATTATTGACTTGGACGTTGTTCCAAAGAAGTACGAGGGTCTTGACGGTACCGAACTTGCTATATCAGAATCACAGGAAAGAATGGCTGTTGTTGTAGATAGTGCAGATGTAGAGAGGTTTATTGCATACTCAAATTCAGAAAACTTAGAGGCCGTAGTAGTTGCTGAGGTTACAGAAGCAGCAAGACTTAGAATGCTTTGGAGAGGCAACAAGATTGTGGATCTCAGCCGTGAGTTCCTTAACTCAAATGGTGCAACTCAGACCATTGATATAGCAATAACTGCTCCTTCCGAAAAATCATACTTTGATGCTAAGCAGGATATGTGCAACAGCATCAATAACATAGAAGAAAAATGGATAG
>JAEZFR010000343.1 GCA_023417285.1 Bacillota bacterium | reverse complement strand
CTGCTCACTGGCTTAATACAAATGTAATAGTTATCATTATTAAAATTGAAATAAACTGTACTGCCATTTTCGTTCCACTTTAGCCTTCCGGGAGTTAGCATAATTCTTTCATTAGTCATATTGACATTATAGGTTGAAGGTGTGCTTATAACACCAAGGCTTGAAAGTTCAGAACTGCTGACAACCTCTTGATATGTCTGTCCAACCTTTTTGCATATTGAGTACTGTATGTTAAAGCCTAGAGTTAAATTCAGTCCGTAACTCAAGTTGAGGTACTTATCTAAATAGCTGTTGGCAACATACGTAATAGCAGGGTTGTTCGGTGTAATAATTACCTTATCTGCTGTTGTAAAAACATATATGTTATTACTAGTAGGCACAACTTCAGGCCTATAAGAGTTTATAGGATATACCTTCACACCCGGTTGATTACTATAATAAAAATACAGTTTTACACCATACTTTGTATTTGGCTGTAAATCGTCAATAAAAGTATTATAACTGCTGGTAATTGCAGACATTGTGGTCTGAACAGTTTTTACATATGTTTGGAAATTCTGTGCATCAATCTTATAAAGGTCAAAATACATCACTGGTGGAGTAATCTTAATTGTTGCAGAATCAGCCATTTTACTGGCATGTCCTGCTATTGTCCACCTTATATTAGCTGAGTTTACAGTTGTATCAATAGTATAAGCTGCTCCACTGTTAAGGTTAACAGCGGGAGTAATATTATTGAAATCAAAACTATAAAATACTGGATCTTCATTTACAGGGTATGTGGTCTTTTTAAGCTGAACCTCATCTAACTTTTTAACAGTGGTAATAGGACTCAAATTTATATTACTAAGTCTTGCTCCGCTAGAGGAAGCACTAAAACTAAACCTATCACGGTAGGTACTTACTATTCCGCTTTCAAAATCTATAGTTGTATTGATAGCTTGAATATTGTTACCAGTAACCTTAAAAAATGAACCTTTTGCATTGCCAGTAGAATCTTCCGCGATGCCATTTCCAGTATAATTTATACTAATATAATTACCCTTTCCCGTACCACTAACTGTTTGAAGCGCAAATTGCAAGCCATTTGTTACACTTTCAAAACCTGAAACACCATTATCATATATCGCAGAAATACTAAAATATAGGGTTCGATTAAGTAGACTTTCAATATCGCTATATTTAAGATATGCCACACCTAAGTTTTGTACCAAGCTGTCAAAAGGAATAATAATCGACTTGACAGGCGCATCAGTTTTGTTAGTGTATACATTAACTTTTAATGCGGCCAATCTTGATATATGTGCATAGTTAACATTATCTGTATCAGATACAGAAATAAGATAACGATTTTCCAACGGTTTATCAGTCATTGTAAATGACAATGAAGTTGTATCTTTATCAAGCACATATGTAGACTCAAAGTATTGATTAATCAAGGTATTCTCCACAGCACCGCCATAAACAGCATTACTGTAGCTTCTCGTCATTAGTTTTAATGTGTATCTTTCACCCCTATCAAGGCTATTTAATTTCAAGATACTGTTCTGAGCGTTCAACGCTGGAATGCTGTTTTCAATGCTAAATGTACCGACACCAGTAGTATAGAAGTTTCCCACTACAGCTGCCGTGTCAGGAGTATCTATGTAATATCTCCAGGAAACACTTTGTGTGTCAGAAGTCCAAGGGTAGAAATACACCTTTGGTGCTTGATATGGTGCATCACAAGTCGTTGACCTAATAACCACCTTAGGGTCTACTACTTCAGGAAAGAAATCACTTGTCTCCTTCAGCTTTGCCCTATAAGTAAACACATACTTTGTGCCCCTTGTCATGGAAGCTGCTTCGTTTTTACCAAAAAGGAATATTGCACTAGGCACTGCCCCCATATCACTTTGCTTAATGGGGCTGACAACAGTAGCAACTGGCGTGTTCTGAGAATAAAAATCCTGAGCAGTGGGTTGCTCTGTATAGCTCGCTTGGTCATACGCGTAATACGTAAAGCTTTCGGTTAGATCTGAACTGTTGTCAAATTGTGCTGCCCTTATTTCATAGCCCAAAATTATGCCCGCGTCAAACTTTGAATATGCTTGAAGCTGTGTAGCGTCAGTAACATATTGTGAAATGTTAGCAACCGTAATAGGCAATATTGTCAATCCATTATTTACATCAATTTGAGTTAGGTCAGGCAATGTTGCCTTTTTATCAAAAGTCTTAATATTGTCTGTTATTTTGAATTCATTTCCATATTTAGTGTAGTCTCTTGCACTAATGACCTCAACAGTGTATTTAGACGCTGAAATAACAGAAGGATTTATTTTAAAATCTGATCCCGTAATTAATGTGCTATTTCCAGTATTATATAGCTGATTAGCTAAAGTACTGTTATAATTCTCTCCGTCTGTACCTACCAAAGTATATGTAGCAACAGGCCTGGAGGTCTTTGCTGCATTTGCATCACCATTATAGAGATTTATTTCAACATACTCCATAGTACTAGCTTCATATGCACTTGATACTCCAGCCACTCCATCAACAAGATTTAACCTGAATGCGATAGGATTTGTGCTGGCAACCTCCTGAGTCATATTAGCAGTAAATGTATTTGGTGTATTTGTTTTAGTAACAATGCTGCCTATAAGACTACGTTTTGTATAGCCTGCGCCATCGTTCAAATCAATATTTCCATAAACATTTATTATGTAATTATCATTAGCTTTAAGATCTGATTCATAAAATGGAATATCATAAGTATTGGTTCCACTTGTATCAACTATCTTATATTTTGAGATATCAATAATCTGATACGAATTAATGTCCCCTTTTGAATTCTGATATTCTATAATTAGTGGGTTTGCACCGTCAACCTTAATCAGTGAGCCATTAGTATTGAGGTGAATAAATCCAACAATTCTGTCATGGGCTGTCAAAACATCATCTTTTCTGAAAGTAACTGTAGGGTAATTACTTCCAACAATGTTAAATACATCAGAAACAGCACTTGCATATTCAGTTTGTTTCTCATTGTCAAACCCCTCAGCAACTACTTTGACTCTATAATCCTGCCCGCTTCTAATATCAACTCCATCTACGTATAATACTACGGGCTCTTTATATGATGGAGTATACAGCTTCTTGACAAGCTTATCGGGTGTACCTACTTCATATACTTCATATCTATATCTAGTAATTGAATTATCTAAATCTGTAACAGAGTCCAAATGCATTTCAAAGCTTCTTGTTCTCTTATTTACAACAACAGTAGGTTTTCCTAGCTGTGGGGCTTTCCTCAACGTCCAAAACTCCCCTTCAATATTATCGGGAGCAGTAACAAGATCTACATCATATTTCAATTTAATATTTTGAGCAACCAATTGATACTTTGTATTAGAATTTAAGCCCTCAAATGTCACAGTCAACGCCTTTGTACCATCTGGCTGTGTGATTGCTGTAGCTGCTTCTACAAGTTTTGGTGCAATAGATATTGAACTTCCTGTAAGCATAAGCTCTAAATTATGAAGATAGGAATACTCCTTGAGCGTAACCTTGAACTGTAATTTGTCGCTAGTGGCAAAATCCTTTTTCACTGTTATACCGAGAGAATCTGTCTTAAAAAACTTGTCTGCAAAAACTTTTGAATACCAAGTATTATCAACTGAGTAATTAGCTGAAATCACCATACGATACTCAGTATTTGGTATAAGACCACTAAATGAAAAATCATACTCATTTAAAGAAGTTTGAATACTATCAATATCATCTTTTCTGTATATCTGTTTTCCAGAACTGTTTTCTAGTATCTGGATAGAGAATCTTTTTGAAGGGTCTGGATCAAGTCTATTCTCTGCATCAACAACTGAAATACGGCAAGTCATTGTATTTGACTTAACAGCCAAATTGCTTATAGTAAACACAGGTAAAATTATACCCTTAGTAAGTTCTGTCCCTCCGCTATTTTCCAGTTCAATCTGATCTCCGCTTCTTCCATTACTGCCTGAAGCACCATTTGCGCCTGCTGAGCCGTTTGCGCCCGATGACCCATTTGATCCGTTTACACCATTTATTCCATTTGCACCAGTTATACCTGTTGTTCCAGGTTTACCAGGTTCACCTGCTGTACCATCAGTACCTGAGTCTCCGTCATCACCGCTCTTACCATCCTCGCCTTTCAATCCTTCCAAGCCTTCCTTACCTTTTTCACCAATCTTTCCATCTTTCCCTTTTTCTCCGTTTGTACCATTTACTCCGTCAATAGTCTTAATATCAAACTTTGGAACTTGTGCAAGCAACTTCTTCTGATCCTCAGGTATAATCTGAATATTGTCTTCAGAATTAATAACCATCTGTTCCAATGACATTTTAGCTTTGCCGTCCTTAACTAAAGTTCTGTTTGCGAGGTTAATAATAACGCCATTATTTATTTCGGCATAGCAATTCAGCGATACCGTTTGCCACGTTCCCTCCTGAGTAATGATTCGAATAATCCCATAATCATAATAATTTATCTCAACAAAATCCTTAAATTCTTTAACGTTTTTATTAGAAAAAGTAATTTTTATGTTGTCAGATATAATCATAAACTTGTTGTCACTTATTTTCCACATCAAATCCTTAAAATCAATAGGTTCACCTAGATTGTCAAGTATGTAATTAGAGCCTGAATTCTCTATCATTGATTCATTAGTCATGCCGTAATACTTAACCATAGAAGTATCCAGCTCATCTAACCCCATCATTACGCTGTCCGAAAGTGTACCTACCGAACCATCATTGTAGTGTACAAAAGTATCAGCATCAATAGCGACGTCCTCTCCCTGCTGATCAGTAAAGACAACCTTATTTGGATATTTAACCTTGTACTTTGTACCCTTTTCAAAATAAATCTGATTATTTACATCTTCAGTCCCTGTACCCTTTGGAGATGTTAAAATATATCCATCATTTTTAAATGACTGCTCATTCTGAGAGTCCTTATAAGCTGCAAAGCTCATAACCCCTACCAGAAAAAGAAGTACAAAAAGGCAACTACTTAAAAATCCTTTGTTCCTATACATATAATTCTCCTAAAACAGCTATAAGTTGAGTAATAACTTAATATTCCCGTATTTTTCTAAAATACCTTTCAGCAAATTCAATAGAATACAGTTAATAAAATATTTGTATAAAATATACATACCTAAAAATAAGTGTAACACAGGATTACTACTTTGTTAAAGATAATTCGCTTTTTTTTTAAAGACAAAATTCGACTATTATATTTACTATAAATGCCTTAACAAAAATTGTTTATTGTTCATTGTTGTAATCATACTGAAATGCAGTTTTGCTTGTGTTTAGATACCAATATTCATTTGTATAAAATTATCGAATTAACTCGAATTATGTATTTTATTAAGAATTTTCAATTGTGCATTATAAGAAAAATAGACACCTAAATCCTACTTTTCCAGTTAAATATAAAAATTGAAGTTATTTATATCAACCCGAAACAGCAAATTTAGAGTGTCTATTATTTAAAACTATTAAATATAATTATGATAATCTTCCGCTAAAATCCTCATATTTGAAGGTTTTTATTATTTCAAGACCACGCTCCTCACTATATAGTGCAATGGAGGGCAGGTTCACACCATTAAACGTATTGTTCTTTACCATCGAGTAATGTGCCATATCACAGAAAACTAGTTTGTCACCAATATTTAGAGGTTCTTCCAAGGAGTAGTCTCCAATAATATCACCAGCAAGGCAGGTATTACCGCCAAACCTGTAAGTATATTTATATTCACCTGGTTTTCCTGCTCCAATAATATTGGGCCTATAAGGCATTTCCAGTACATCAGGCATATGGCAGGCAGCAGAAGCATCCAGTATACCTATTTTTATACCATTATCCACTATATCCAGAACGGATGCCACCAAATAGCCCGTATTCAAAGCTACAGCTTCTCCAGGCTCAAGGTATATGTCCACATTATACTTATTTTTTAAATAGAGTATACATTCAATCAGCTTTTCAACATCGTAATCCGGCCTTGTTATATGGTGACCGCCACCAAGATTAAGCCATTTCATGCCCTTCATATAATGCCCAAATTTCTCATCAAAAGCCTTTATAGTGCGTTCGAGCGTATCAGAATTTTGCTCACACATGGTGTGAAAGTGCAGTCCATCTATCCCTTCTAACTCATCAGCTCTAAAATTTTCAATAGTAACACCAAGGCGGGACCCAGTATAGCAAGGATTGTAAATGGGTGTTTCAATCTCTGAATATTCTGGATTTACACGAATTCCACACTCAACTTTTCTATGATAAGCTTTGATTCTGTCTCTGAATTTTCTCCACTGAGCAAAAGAATTAAAAACTATGTGATCACTATATGAAATCAGCTCATCAAACTCATGCTCCACATAGGCAGGTGCATATACATGAACCTCTTTGCCCATCTTCTCATATCCTAGGCGAGCTTCAAAAAGTGAGCTAGATGTCACTCCAGCTAGGTATTTTCCTACCAAGGGATACACAGCATGCATGGAGAAGCCCTTTTGAGCTAAAAGTATTTTGGCACCTGTTCTTTTTTGAATATAGTCCATTAACTCAAGATTTTTAATCAGTAAACCTTCATCTACTACATAGCAGGGAGTTGGAACCTTATTGAAATCTATTGGCATTTTACGTGTATTCTCCTTTTCTAGTTTAAAATGTCCCCCACCTGATAAGATGTGGGGGACATGTATGCTTATTGTAATATTGGTAACTCGTATTCTCTGCTTTTCTATTGCGGGTTAGATAGCAGCATAAAAAGTAGCTATCAGTCTAACAATGTAGGATTCAAATCCTCCTGCCACGGCAGACCGTGCTTATTGAGTGCATCCATAAACGGATCAGGATCGAACTCTTCAACATTATATACTCCAGGCTTTTTCCAAAGTCCCTTCATAATCATCATAGCGCCAATCATTGCAGGTACTCCTGTAGTATATGAAATAGCCTGTGAACCTACTTCTGCATAACATTCCTCATGCACACAGACATTATATACATAATAGGTCTTTGGTTTACCGTCCTTCACTCCCTGAATAATACATCCAATGTTGGTTTTACCTTTTGTCCTTGGTCCGAGCGAAGCAGGGTCGGGTAGCACTGCCTTTAAGAATTGTAATGGTATAATCTGCTTACCCTCAAACTCAATAGGCTTAATGGAGGTCATGCCAACATTTTCAAGCACCCTCAAATGAGTTAGATAATTATCTGAGAAGGTCATCCAAAAGCGGATTTGCTTTAATCCTTTTATGTTTACGGCAAGTGATTCCAGCTCTTCATGATACAAAAGATATATGTTCTTTGGTCCAATTTCAGGCAAGTCATAGGTCTTCTTGAATTCAAGTGGCTTAGTTTCTACCCACTCTCCATCTTTCCAATATCTGCCGTTTGCAGTGATTTCTCTAATATTAATTTCAGGGTTAAAGTTTGTTGCAAATGGATATCCGTGGTCTCCTGCATTAGCATCAACTATATCTATATAATTAATTTCATCAAAATGGTGCTTCTGAGCATAGGCACAAAACACACCTGTTACACCTGGGTCAAACCCACTTCCTAGCAAGGCTGTAAGTCCCGCCTTTTCGAACTTCTCTCTATATGCCCACTGCCACTTGTATTCAAACTTCGGAATCTCAGGCGGCTCATAGTTTGCAGTATCAACATAGTGCACACCTGTTGCAAGACATGCGTCCATGATAGTTAAATCCTGGTATGGAAGTGCAACATTAATTACTATCTCAGGCTTAAACGAATTGATAAGGTCAATAACCTCCTGAGTATTGTCAGCATCAACCCTTGCAGTATGTACAATGGTCTTTGTATCCTTCAGTGTATTTTTAATAGCATCACATTTTTCTTTTGTTCTGCTTGCTATCATTATCTCTTCGAAAACATCTGGTACCTGGCAGCACTTATGTATTACTACATTTGCTACGCCTCCCGCTCCTATTATTAAAGCCTTTCCCATATCAGCAACCTCTCCTTTTGAATTTTATTAGCATGATTATACAGCTATGTATCATAAATTGCAATAAATTCCTATGAATATCATTAAATTTATTTAAAATATATAAAAATACCAGAAGAATCTAAACTTAAGTCAATATTCCTCCAGTATCCTTCAGTTTACTAAGTATTTCTAATTTTTCCATTGCAATGTTTTTCATATATACGTATTGCTCACCATACATAAAATATCTGGTAAGTATAAGCCATTGCAAGTGTAAGTGTTCTGCACTTTTAGCCCTCTTTAGCGCTCGTAGTATGTATAACCTCTAAGACCATTTTCATATGCCTTCATAATCTCACGTCTGTCGGTTGCAGTAATCTTTCCTTCTCTGATTGCGTCCTCGGCTCTTTCACGAAAACGAACCAGCATATCCTTAGGGTCATATTCTACATAAGAAAGAACATCCGAAACGCTGTCCCCATGAAGCTCTTTTACAAGATCATAGCTTCCTTCAGAATTTACTCTTACACTTACAACATTTGTATCTCCAAAAAGATTATGCAAATCTCCAAGGGTTTCTTGGTATGCTCCCACTAGGAAAACACCCAAGTAATAGTCTTCTCCGTTTTTTAACTCATGCAAAGGAAGAGTAGTTCTAACATCGTGTAAGTCTATAAATCTATCAATCTTTCCGTCACAGTCACATGTAATGTCTGCAATTACAGCATTACGCTTGGGAAACTCCAGCAATCTATGTAAAGGTATAATGGGGAATAGCTGATCGATAGCCCAACTGTCCGGTATTGACTGAAATACAGAAAAGTTGCAGTAATAAATATCAGCGATTGCGCTCTCTATATCCTCTAGATCTGGTGGAGGAGTTTTGAGTTTCTGCTTCTCCTTTGCTATCTGATTGATAGTATTCCAGAAAATCTTTTCTGCAAATGACCTTTCTCGAAGGCTTATTCTGCCATGCTTAAACATTCCTCTTATATCGTCTCTATAATATAGGGCATCGTTATAGCATTCCTGAATATTTTTTAAGTTTAGATTTTTATTTGCGTCAAATAGATTCTTGACAGCCTCACTTGCGTTGTCTTCAAGCTTGTCGGGTATCTCATATTCCTCAAACTTTTCTACATCCAACACATTGAATAAAAGTACTGAATAATATGCAACTGTAGTACGTCCTGACTCTGTTACAATAACAGGATGCGGTATTTCGCCCGGATCAAGCACTGACATGACAGCCTCAACAATGTCTGTACAGTACTCTTCAACAGAATAGTTCCTACTATTTGTATAATTAGTATTGGAACCATCGTAGTCAACTGCAAGGCCTCCACCTAAATCCAGGTAGCCCATCGGAGCCCCCTCTTTTACAAGCTCTGCATAGACTCTCGTTGCCTCAAGTACCGCAGAACGAATATCTCTAATATTTGGAATCTGAGAGCCTAGGTGATAGTGCATAAGTTTTAAGGCTCCCAACATATTTTTTTCTTTAAGTGTATCAACCATTGAAATAACCTGAGTTACGTTTAGTCCGAAAATACTTCTGTCCCCACCTGACTCAGTCCAATGACCGCCAGCTTTAGCAGAAAGCTTGACTCGAATACCAATATTAGGCTCTACGCCCAAAGCCTCAGAACGTTCAAGAACAAGATCTAGCTCAGTAGGAATCTCTATTACAAAGAAACACTTATAACCCATTTTGACAGCATAAAGACCAAGATCTATAAATTCCTCATCCTTGTATCCATTACAAATAAGGCATGCTTCCTTGTCCTTCATAGCGGATAAAGCAGCTACCAACTCAGCCTTTGAGCCTACCTCAAGACCATGGTGGTAACGCTGTCCAAACCTTGTAACCTCTTCAACGACCTGCTCTTGTTGGTTAACTTTGATAGGATATACGCCTCTATACTCATTCTTGTAATGTAGCTTTTTCATAGCTTCAGCAAATGAATTGTTTATAAATGAAATCTGTGAGTCCAGGATATTTTCGAACCTAAGTAAAACCGGCATATCAAGCCCTCTTTCACGTATACCCGATATAATATCCATAATACTGATAGAAGATGATTCATCATCCTTATGAGGACTGACCATTACCTCTCCCTTATCTGATATCGAAAAGTAACCATTACCCCAATTTTTAATACCATAAAGTTCTTCAGACTTTTCTCTTGTCCACCTACCCAAAATCTCCGGTTTATTCATGGTGTTTTTTCCCTTTCGCAAAACCCTAAAATAGTAAAGATTTCTTTTTAATTTTTAGTATTAATGCAAAAGATAACATATGCATTACTTGATTGTCAATGATTATCATTAACAGATATTTGGAAAGGTAATGAGCATTATTTTAGCTAGAATTTAGAATAGTTATATGTGCCTCATAACGCGCATAGAATTTAGTACTGCTATTAGTGCAACCCCCACGTCCGCAAATACTGCCTCCCACATTGTAGATAGCCCAAATGCAACCAATACCATAACAAGCAGCTTAACTGCAAATGCAAAAATTATGTTTTGCCATACTATTCTTCTAGTACGCTTTGCTATCTTTATGGCAGTCACTAACTTGGACGGTTCATCGTTCATAATAACAATATCGGCGGCCTCAATTGCTGCGTCCGAGCCCAATCCTCCCATTGCAACCCCTATATCAGCCCTAGTAAGCACAGGTGCATCATTTATTCCATCACCAACAAAAAGTAATTTTCCCTTTTTACGTGTCTTCTCTCTAAGTATTTCTAGCTTTTCAACCTTTTGATGAGGTAACAGTTCTGAATAAACCTCGTCCAAGCCCAATTCAGAAGAAACTCTTTGTGCGACGACATCGTTATCCCCCGTAAGCATAACTAGTTTGCTAACACCAATAGTTCTGAGGTTTGCTATTGCAGAGCGGGCATCACCCTTTTCCTCATCTGATATAACAATATAACCTGCAAAAACGCCATTTACCGCCAAATATACTACCGTTCCGATTTCCTCAGACCCGATGTCGTCAGATTCAATTTTGATTCCGTTAGTCCCCATTTTCTTAGTTCCAATTACGTTATTTCCAACTCCATCATTCCCCAATAGATTAACATTCATCTCTTCCATAAGCTTCTTGTTACCAGCTAACACTGTTGTAGTACCGGCTGCTTCTGCAATTGTAGCTTTTATTCCTTGTCCTGCAATATCCTTGTAATCCATTATTGCAGATTTATCTACTTCCATGCCATAAGCCTTTAGGATTGAGACAGCAATAGGGTGAGTTGAATAGCTTTCTGCATATGCCGCATACCTAAGTAACTGC
>JAEZFR010000290.1 GCA_023417285.1 Bacillota bacterium | reverse complement strand
GTTCAGCGCTATCCTTATAAACAGGTGCAAGAACTGGGGCAATCATCTCAACATATTCATCATACCAGCTTTTGTCAGTTAAATAACGAATCAGTTCTTTTGCACTATCTACATTTTTACTATCCTTCATAATAGACCAGCCAGCTGCAAAACCCATAACAGTGTCCTCTGCAGAGCCTTTTGGAGGAGCAACTACTGCTGTGTTAGCATAAAGATCTTTGTACTGTTCATCGCTCTTCATTGCATTTACAAGAGTAGGAGCATTAAACACTATTGCAGATTCGCCCATAAGGTAAGACTTGTTATTTCCTGAAGGGTCCCAAGTAGTTGCAGCAGGAGGGATTGCACCAGCCTTGTACAAGTCCACATACTTCTGAATAGCTTCTTTTGTCTTAGCATTGCTTGAAGCTATGACATTACCATCTTTATCAAAGAAAGAACCTCCGTTATCCCACATCATCATACGAAATACATTTTCGCCATCTTCATCAGTCGGACCACAACCCATTCCCAAGCCATAGATACCCTTATCCGGGTTGCTTATTTTTTTTGCTACTTCAAAAACTTCGTCCCATGTTTCAGGAATCTTTTCAATTCCATTTTCCTTTAATATATCTGTACGAACGAACATCATAGTAGAAGAGCTGGTATATGGTACAAAATAATTTTTACCCTCGATTTTTGTACCTTCGATCATGGATTCCAAATAAGGGCGGTTACCATTTATTTCAGTAACCAAGTCAGTAACGTCTGCATAAGGTAGATTTGGATAGTAGCTGAGCACCTTGGTTACTGCTCCTGTTGTAATGTCAGGTACATTCTTTGCCTCAATTGAAGCATTAAGTTTTGTCATAAAGTCTGTTGCTGCAATAAACTCACATTTTACAGTTGTACCAGTTTCCTTTGCAAATGCTTCGATTCTCTCCTGCATTTTTTTGTTTGCGTCCTCACTGAAGATCTTTTCAACCCATACTGTTAGTGTTTTCTTTTCTGACGCCGTTTGTGAAGAATTACCTGCTGAATCCTCTGTATTACCGCATCCCGAAAACAAAGTTACTATCATTGTTGCAGCCATTAGTAGTGATACAATTCTCTTTTTCATAATAGATCTCCTCTACATTTTATTTATATGTATTTCAACATATATATTCATAAACAGAATTCCGTGGTTCGGTAAGAGTTCCTCTTCTCCGAACCCCAGACCTCGTTTATCCAGAAAGTAGTACAGCTTTTCCACTAAATAGAAGTAGAAATTAATGGTGCCCATGGATTTATTGTTTTACTCCCCCAGAAGTAACTCCACCAACTAAAAAGTTTGATGCTAGCATATATACAATCAAAATAGGTACACATGCCGTAATAGCTCCAGCCATTATTTGACCCCAGGGGTATATATCACCGTAAATTAAGCCCGAAATCACTAGAGGGAAAGTCTTCATAGCGGTATCACTTACATTCACCAAAGCATATAAATATTCACCCCAACACATAGAGAACGCAAATATGAATGTTGAAATAATTCCAGGCAACGTTAGCGGAAAAACAATTCGGTACATTGACCCTAATCTGTTACAACCATCCACTTTAGCTGCCTCCTCTATCTCTACCGGTATGGAAGAAACATGGGGGATAAGCATCCATGCCACATAGGGCAACGTAAATGTCGGGTAAATTAGCATCAAACCCCAAATTGAATTAGTGAGCCCCATTTTAGAAACTAGCATAAAAAGTGGTATATACAGTACAGAGGTAGGAATTAGATATGTATATAAAATACTTTTAGTCATCATATTTCGACCTCTGAATTTCACTCTTGAAACAGCATATGATGCAGGGTATGCAACAAATATTGAGAATATCGAGGAACATAACGCTACTAGAAAACTATTCTTCAACGCTCCAAGAAAAGGTGTTTCCTGAAATAGATACATATAATTATCAAAATTTATCTTTTTGGGTATCATTGTTGGTATTTTACTATATATCTCTGCTTGCCCTTTCAAGGAGGTATTTAGCATCCAATAAATTGGAAACATAGACACAATCAGACAAAGCAAAACAAAAAGGATACTTAAAACTTTCATTAATTTTAGTTTTTTATTCATTGTCTACACCTCCATTAATTTTTATTGTCCTGTACAAGCATCTTTTTGCTGACAAGACTTATCAAGATAATAAGTATTGGCATAGCCAAAACGGAAACTGCTACACCACGGCCAAGCTGCATGCTTGTCATTGCTGTACGGTAGCTGTAAATGCTAATAAGTTCGGTTGAATGACTAGGTCCACCACCTGTTAAGAGCCATACAGACTCAAATTCATTAATAGTCCAAATGGTTGATACCAGTGCCGTCAGCATAATAACGTCTGAAATTGCAGGAAAGGTAACGTAACGAAACTTTTGCCATAAGTTAGCGCCATCGATTTCTGCTGCCTCATAGTGATCCTTTGGTATCGTCTGTAATTTTGCCAGAATAGAGATTCCGAAGAACGGTGTTCCTCTCCACACATTAACAACCAGTACAGCGATTAAGGCTAAAGAAGCACTACCAAACCATACAAGATCTTTATCAATAATATTTAGTGATTTTAATATGTAATTTGCGACACCGCCTGTATCAGAAAAAATCCAACGCCAATTTAGCACAGCAACAATATTTGGCAGAGTCCACGGAATTATAAGCAGAGCTCGTGCAATACCACGGCCTTTGAAATCAATGTTTAGTGCCAGTGCCATAATCAAACCAAAAAATGTTTTGCCCGTAATGGACAATGCTGTGTAAAGAAAAGTTTTTCCTGCTGAACTTATAAACTGTTTGTCACTTAGTAGTTTGGCATAGTTGTCAAGACCAATGAAGTCAGCCACACCACCGATAGATTTATTGGTAAAGCTAAGTGATACACCCCAAATTACAGGTATTAGTAGGATAACACAAAGATATATAATCATTGGCGCACTTGCAAGAAGTGCAAAAATCGAATCCCTACGCGTCTGTGACATTGGTTTCTTTCTTGTCGTCATCATTGTTCCTTCCCGTTCCTTTCTAATATAATGTCATGGTTTACTTTAATAAAAGTAAAATCTCATCTCATTGTTTACGAAGTTCATTATATCACTATTTTTTTATATTGTCTATACAATTATAAAAATTGTATAGACAATATAAAAGTAGTATATACACAATTATATTTGATGATTCAGAATACTATGTTATTTAGGAATACCTAAAACTATAATAAGTTATAAACAGTCCCGTTTTGATTTGATATGTACTGATAAAAAGATATTAAAATAGCCTCCAATCGAAGGATAATATCAATCCTTCGATTGGAGGCCACATTAAATTTTCTATAATTTAAATTCCCTTAAAAATATAATTCTTTATAAACTGGATAATTACTTAACTTAACGGTTTGTATTAAAAAACACCATATTAAAGGTATACCTATCTGGATGATAAATAGTTTTTGTATATTCTGTAGGATTCTCATCATCATTAAACATTATCTTCAAAGAAACAATTCCAAAACCTCTTACCTTGCCTAATACCATTTCTGCCTCTCTTTTGCTCATATTTGCTGCTTTTATATCTTGCTTCATATAATTAAAGTTTACATGGTACTCCTGCTTCATTATTCTATAAAGAGAACATTTCTCCAAATTATATTTCATAAGGTCTGGATAATATTTTTCCGGCAAATAGCAGTATTCAATAGCCATGGGTTCATTATTTGCAAGTCTTAATCTATTTATAAAATATACTTGTTCATTTTCAGAGAGTTGAAGTTTTAGCTTTATTTCATCATCTGGAGTAATTTTTTCAAAATATAATACCTTACTGCTTGGTGCTAGCCCCCTCTTCTCCATGTCCTGGCTGAAGCTTTGGATGTCCAACTTTTTTTCAATAATTTCTTTAGAAACGAAGGCTCCTTTACCCGGAATTTTATACAAAACCCCTTGATGGCTAAGATTAGTAATCGCTTGCCTAACGGTCATCCTACTAACTCCAAAAAGCTCTGTAAGCTCTCGTTCAGTTGGAATAGATTCCCCAGGAAGGTATACTCGTTCTTTAATCTTTTTCTTGATATATTCTTCTAATTGTGCATAAATAGGCATTGACGAATTTTTTTCCATTATAAAATACCCCCTAGATTACCAAATCCTTACTCAAGCTTTATTATACCTGTAACCTACATTATCAGCAATAGTATTATAACTCTAACTTTCATATTTATAATCGTACAACGATATTGAATCCTTATCTACAATTACTGTAACGTCCTGATGAAGCTGAAGTATATTGTAATTATTAACTCTAAATATTTTCATTTTAAGATATCCCTAGTTAAATTCTGTATACTGTTTTTCCTTCTACTATAGTTTGCTGAATTCTCAATTCCTTATCAAAAATCGCTATGTCTGAGTACTTTCCAGCCTCAAGGCTACCTCTATCTTTCTCAATATTCAACTCTTTTGCAGGATTTAAGGAAGCCAATTTTACAGCCTGATATATTTCATTTCCGTTGTAATCCATAAAGTTTTTAATCGCCTGATTCAACCTTAAAGTGCTCCCTGCCAATGTATTGTCCTCAAGTCTGGCTGTGCCGTTCTTAATAATAACCTTTTGTCCACCCAATTCTGAAATACCGTCATGAAGACAACCGGCCCTCATAGAATCTGTTATTAATATAAGCTTGTCCATTCCCTTCAAGGTTGCTAATATTCTAAATATGGCAGGATGTACATGTATTTTATCTGCAATCAGTTCGCAATATATGTCTGAAACTAAAATAGCCCCAACAGCGCCTGGATTTCTATGGTTTAAGGGAGTCATTGCATTAAAGGTATGAGTTGCGTGACTTATGCCATTTTCTATTGCTTTCATTACCTGATCATATTCTGCATTTGAGTGTCCAATGGACAAGATAATATTTGAGTTTTCCTTTACTTCTTTTATAAATTTAAAATCCACATCCATTTCAGGAGCTAAAGTTATCACCTTTATAATATCAACATATTTATGTATGAACCCAAAGTCAGGTTTTATTATGAATTCTTCTGGTTGTGCTCCCTTATATTTTTTATTTATAAAGGGTCCCTCTAAATGAACGCCTAGAATTTTTGCCCCTTGTTCTTCTTTTCCCATAAAGTTCTTTATATTATCAAGTGCGGTATATACCTTTTCTCTACTCATTGTCATAGTTGTTGCAAGAATTCCGGTAACTCCGTTTTTAGCTACAATACTGCTTATTGCGGCTAAACTCTCTTGTGTCCCGTCCATTATGTCATATCCACCTGAGCCGTGAATATGCATATCAATAAAACCTGGTGAAACGTAGTTTCCTTTTGCATCAACTACTTCTTCGCAGTTTTGCAGCAACTCACCAGTGGTTTTACTATCTATGAATCCCAGAATCTTATCACTATACAGTAGAATTATGTTATCCAATACTTTTTCTTCTGTGATTATTTTTCCGTTTATTATAGCTTTCAAGTTATTCACTCCCTTCATTAAATTATTATATATCACAAAGAATATATTGTCTATACAACCCATGCCAGGTCTATACAAAATTCTTTACTGCTTCGTAAAAACCTTCGCCTTGCTCTGCCGGCAGAGCGCAAGCACGCTAGATTAGTTCCTGCTCGGGTGAATGCAGGTATAGGCGCAATAAAAATCACCTCCGCATAAATCGGAGGTGATTTTTATTGGAGCCCTCAACAGGAATCGGACCGGTGACCTCATCCCTTACCATGGATGCGGTTTGAGAATTTTTTAGGTTTTATTCAATCCTTGAAAGACTTTAATATCAAGTGTTTCAAGGATTGGTATTTGTATTAAACAAGGTGTTTTCCAAGGCGTAAAAACCCATTTAAACCCATTTGGAGTGGGGGCTGGATATGTGATTTTAAGTAGAAAACTAGCCAATTCTATTTCCTATACAACTTCTCAAGTAGTAATTTCATACCAGACTTATGAATACCACTCCTTCATTATTTTAAGATAGCATCACAAATATTAACTACTAATAGGACGAATCACCGTATACCCTGCTCAACAAAATGAGTCATTTCAGATATTTTAACTATCGTAAATACAATAGCAAACTACAGCTATATAAGGATGATACTTGATATTGCAAGACTTACATTAAAATAAGTTTTTCAGACCAAAAATCAGTAAATATTATAGTCCGCATTTCCTTGTAACCCTTTATTCTACAGGGTACTAATATTAGTTGATATTGCTTTGTTGATTATGTATAGCTTTTTGTGCAAAACCGTATATTTGAGGGTTTCTGAGGACATGTGCATACGATTTTTGTAAAATGCTTGCTACAAAGTCCCATTTAACTTAGCGACAGACCTCATAGCTTTGTTTTAAGCTGTTTGTGTATTGTATATTGTAAAGCTACTGCTGCAAACTTAAACATGGTTAAAAAGCATTTAAAGTGCCGGGGTTAGGCTTTGGAAAACAAGAGGGCAGGCTGTTACACCCACCCTTTAACTACTAGCATAATCAAAATCATTTATTAAAGTCTATAAAAGCATCATTATCATAATAGTATAAAAATGCCTTTAATAAATCTTCATCTGTACAATTTGTACGCTGCTCCCTTGCATTAATAACGATATCTTGAACATCCTGAATACTAAGTGCATAAATTAGATTGTTATCAATTGCAAATTGAGGCACTTCTTCATCAATTTCTAAATCGTCTAAATTAAGTACTGCACAGTCAGAGTCCAAGTTCCAATTTTTATCCTCATGAAGAAACAAGAAAGCTCTCCATGGGTGTTCTTCTGAGTTTGTTAATACGTCCCTAAGTTTTATGATTTTATCCATTTCTAAAACCTCCTACTTTTTTTAGTTCGACGAGCTATCTTCCTCCACCCCATACTTCCATTCCACCTTTTCCTTCTGGATGAAAAATACTTTGTGTAAAACCGCCAGCACGATGCTGGTCTCTTCGTACAAGCTGTAACAATCCTTCCTCGTAGGGGTTATGGTGCCATGTTACATCTCTAGTTGGCGCTCCATTTGGGAAAGCACCCCTTTTCCCTGGCATTACTCCTTGATTTATTCCTGGGTAAACCTCCTCCATTGCTTTTGCAAATTTAGGGTCTGCCTGAAATGCGTCATATAGCTGTTTATTTGCCTGTTGAAAATGTTTTGTATCTACAACATTAGGGTAGTCGACACCTTTTTGTAGTCTTACTTCGTACCCAACTTCATAAATTCCTTTTTCTGATGACCATTTTGCTGCACTACTGACCTCAGACGCTCCCGTACCAGAATTCCTATTTGCCATTATGGCATTATAATTTATTTGTCTTTGTGTTGGTTCAATATTATTATTTGTCGCTCTACCTGTTCTATAATTTGCACCATAATTTGCACCATTATATGCAAATGCCAGCATATCCATTGGGATATTTCCCCCATTATTATTGTAAACATCTGAAACTAATTTGTATACATCTAATCCTACATCTGGATTGTTCCATAAATAATTTCCTACAGCAGTTGTTGATGCTACTCCATAAGCAGAATATGCTACTGTCGCAACATACGGAGCTACATATACAGCTGTAGCCACCACGGCTGTTGTCCCTGCAACAACAACTGTTCCTGCTGCTATTCTTGCGACAACTTTATCTGATGTTGAACCATATGTATCAATTATATTAAAGGCTTCTTCTGTCTTCTTTGGATTTGTTAAGGCTTTAAAACCTTCTGTTGTTTCTGCTATCTCTTTTTTAACCAGTTCTTTTCCTAATTTAGCATACTTCTTTGTATCATTCCATGCACCGACTGTTGTACTTTTTGCTGAGTCCACAAAACTCGACACACCACTTTTTGCCGATTCCCAAAAACTCGATGCTACACTCTTTGTGGCATCCCAAGCATCTGAAGTCTTGCTTGCTACATAGCTTGCACCATCAGAAATTTTATCTCCAACATAATCTAATCCCTGTAATGCCTTTGTTTTTAGCTTATCTAACCATTCAGGCCAATGTCCTGTCGGATCGTAGTACATCAACGGTTCATTATGACAATATGTATACAAGTTCAAACTCAATGGGTCATTTATATCTCCCGTATATGTATCCTCTTGCAAGAACCTTGCAGTCTTTGGATCATACATTCTAGCATTGAGATAATACAAGCCTGTTTCCTTATCATATTGATAGCCTGCGTAGATTATGGTGTTGCTGGTTGTGCCTGTTGTTTCGGTTATGTTTCCAAATGCATCATAGTAATAGGTTGCCGCTACTGTTCCATCTGGTTTTAGCAGGGCTGTTACGTCTGCGTGTCCATTGTACATGTAATAGTAGCTTGTTCCTTCTGAGTTTCTCATTAACAGGTTTGTGCCGTATACGTTTCTTCCTGTTTGAATTCCTGATTCATCTAGTTCTAATACTACCTTGTCATTATTCAGTGAATGTAAATTCAAAGCCACTAACTTTAGTCTTCTTACTCTTTCCAAAGAAGAAAAATGTGTAGCTACCCCATGTAACAAAGTTATTCAGGAATTCAAATTTGCCATTATTAAATGCTCTTGTTTGCCCTTCTTGATAGTATGCTACACTTGACTTCTGCCTGAAATAGCTTGTCACCTGTTCATATGTAGAATTTACACCAATTGTATCAATAATTTCAAATACTCCCCCCAATTCATCACTTTCAAAATTATACTGTTCCTGTTTAATCTTAAAATGTGCCTCTAAGTCCTGCTTTTTGACGAAGTAATACACGCTTAATGCATATTCACCCTCATCACCATATTCTACCCTACTATTATTTTCTACTCTAAATATTTTCGGGCTATACGACACTAAGAAGCCATTTCCTATATAGTAAACAGGCCTGCTACCCATTTTAAACAAAGGTTTTCCGAACTTATTAATAAAATCATTCATTGGTGTAAATTTTTTTACTTGTGGCATATTGGCCCAGTCCATCAAGTTCCCTCCTTATTGTGGCCATTTAAATAGCAATTAATATTACCATTATGAAAGCATTTTGCATCTGTTGCTTTAATGCAGGGTCAGAAATATTGTTAATAGCTTGCTGTGTCTCATTAAGCCATGATTGGCTTCCAAAACCCTTTGCACTATTAGGCCATTTTCCTGTTGATGAACACTTTGCGTCAGACATTTATTATCTGCGTTTTAGGGTCAAAAGTTATATAGTCTGGACCAGGAGCTGTTACCTTCCCAGGTGCCTGAATACCTATTTCACCTTTTGCAAGTGCTTGGTTATAGCCTTATGCTTCACCTATCGCGCCGTTCAGATGCTTAATATTTGAGCCAGATATCTTTTCTGCTTGTGCTCCAGACTTAAGCGTTCCCCCAGTTAAAGGTTCATTCTTTTTAATTGCAGATTTAGTTATATTATTATCTATAAATACATCATAACTTTCAGCACCGCTAACCGCATCCAAACTTACTGACATATTTTTATCGGTAGCGTTTACAATTATATTTGTGGGAATAGAAAGAGAGGATGTATTAGTTATTTCACTATCCGAAATATTTATGCTTGATGGAGTTAAATCCAAGGGGGATTCCAAAGAGATAGGATCTCCTTCATAAGAATTAACTTGGCCAGGTTGTTCCTGTACTTTATTTTCCAGCTGCGAATCCGATTAAATATCTAGTGAGCTGATATTTTGTGCCTGTTCAGATATTGTTTCAGCAAATGCATGCTGAAGCTGTAACTGATTTAATTCGATAATGCCAATGCTTTGAATTGAACTTTTGATATATACTTCTTGCAAACATTCATAAAAAATCTTCTCCTTAAAGTAAACAACAATTAACCATAATTATCTTTGCTATATTTTATAAAATTTGTAAATAATAACATTTGTGATTATATGTAATTATTTGTGCTTTGTAAAGCAGATAAGTAATGTTTAACTATATTTATTGTTGTCGTTTAATGGTTTGGGGTTATATTATCCAACTAAATTAAGACAAATATGTGCGTCCACTTAATCATACAT
>JAEZFR010000206.1 GCA_023417285.1 Bacillota bacterium | reverse complement strand
GCATCAGTTATGATGGTGATAACCTCCTGCCTGTTGATAGGCTTTTCAATATAGCCAAAGGCCCTTAGCTTGATGGCACTCATTAGGTATTCCTTGTCTGAATATCCGCTGAGGAAAATTATCTTGCATTCAGGATAATTTTCTCTTATTTTTGTCGCAAGTTCTATGCCATCCATTTTAGGCATCCTAACATCGGTCAGGAGTATATTAGGTATGAAATTTTGTAATATCCCAAGCGCATCAAGACCGTTTTTTGCAGTCTCCACCTTCGTGATACCCAACTCGTGCCATGAAATATAATCCTTGAGGGTTTCTCGGGTATTTTTTTCGTCATCAACTATGAGTAATTTGAGCATTGGTTTTATTCCTTTCAGAAGGTAAAAGAGAATATTTTATAGACGTTACTAAAATTCTATCATTTAATATATATTTTGTAAACATATTATAATGGCTGCCATAATTTCATAGATTTTGCAGGTACTTTGTAAACATAATATAAAACAAAATACAAAAATATATCAAAGATAATCAAACTTTTACCCCGTATAAATCCTTATGTAAAGATATTATAATTGGCATAAAAGAAATCGAAAGGGGATTGGCAAGTGACACGATTAAAGAGAAATAGCTTTATAAAGGAAATCCTTAAAAATAAAGTTCTGTATATCATGTTTTTGCCTGTAGCACTGTGGTTTATTGCTTTCGCATATGTGCCCATGGGTGGAATCGTGATTGCATTCAAGGACTATAACAACGCACAAGGCATATTATGGAGTGATTGGAACGGAATAGATAATTTCAAGTATTTGTTTCTATCAGGGAAAGCTTTATTAGTGACTTTGAACACATTGAAATATAACATAATATTTCTCACATGTTATACAGTTTTTTCCTTGCTTGTAGCCCTAATGTTAGCGGAAATGACAGGTAAGTGGTTTAAGAAAATAGCTCAATCATTTACATTCTTGCCTTATTTTGTATCGTGGGTAGTTGTTTCTAGCTTTTTATATAATTTTTTCAATTATGAATTCGGGACAGTTAATACATTACTTGAAGCCCTTGGCATGGAGCCAGTCAATATTTATTCAAATGTAGGTTATTGGTATGTTATACTTCCTTTTTTATATGTCTGGAAGTGGGTGGGATATGGTAGTGTACTTTATTTATCTGCAATAATGGGAATTGACCAGGAATGCTATGAAGCTGCTACAATTGATGGTGCAAATGCATATCAGAAAATATTTAGAATTACGCTTCCTTTGTTGAAACCGACTGTCATTATCCTGGTACTTTTAGGAGTTGGTAGAATCATGAGAGGGGAATTTGACATGTTCTACAATCTGATTGGTAACAATGGTCCTCTTATGGATGGTACAGATATTATCGATACTTTGGTATTCAGGTCGCTGGCAGGCACGCAGGATTTTGGTATGGCGTCGGCCTCAGGTCTGTATCAGTCAGTCTTGTGTTTCGTCATCATTATGGTTGTAAATACAATAGCGAAGAAAATAGATTCTGACTACGCACTGTTTTAATCCTTTAATATAAAAATATAATAATACATATAATTTCGAAATGGAGTTGGCTGGATTGAAAAAATCATTGGATTCTATCACACTTAACCTAATAGCATATATCGTAGTTGGTTTTTTTGGGCTGATTACAATACTTCCGTTCGTCATGCTGGTCATGAGCTCGTTTTCTTCGGAGCATTACCTTGTAAATCATGGGTTCTCTCTCATTCCTGGAGAGTTTTCCTTGGGTGCATATAACCTTATATTTCAAAATCCTCAGAAGATTTTGAGGGCGTACGGCATAACAATATTCATAACGGTTGTCGGTACAATATCGTCTCTTTTTCTTTCTTCCATGGCGGCGTATGTTATGGCAAGAAAGGATGTAAAATACAGAAACTCTTTAGCCTTCTTCATATTTTTCACAACTTTGTTCAATGGAGGTCTGGCGCCATATTACATAATTGTATCAAATGTCTATAAACTCTCTGATTCAATACTGGTACTTCTATTGGTACCAATGTTCAATGCATTCAACATATTGGTGCTAAGAAATTTTATAAAAGGAGGAGTTCCAGATTCACTATATGAGTCAGCTAAAATAGATGGAGCTGGTGATTTTGCAGTATTTATTAAAATTGTACTTCCACTTTCAAAACCGGCATTGGCATCAATAGGCCTGTTTACAGCATTGGGGTATTGGAATGACTGGTGGACGGCCATGCTGTTCTTACAAAGAGAACAGTTATTTCCTCTACAATATGTGCTTTACAGGATGTTATCCAGTACCAATATTGCTGCAAGCATGGTAAAAAGTATTGTCTATTTAAACGCACCGAGAGAATCTCTTAAGCTTGCCATGACAGTCATATCAATAGGTCCAATCATATTGCTGTATCCGTTTGTACAGCGATACTTTGTAAAAGGCATTACAATAGGGTCTGTAAAGGGTTAATACCGGATATCCGGATATTGATAAAAAATTATTCTAGGAGGAATTATTTATGAAAAAAGTATCAAAGTTATTTAGCCTGGTTCTAATTATTTCATTGTTATTTTCATTAGCTGGTTGCGGTGGAAATAATACAGATGATTCATCAGGCTCAACTACTGCAGCTGCGACAACAACAGAGGCAACAAATGCAGAAGCTACAAATACCGCCGATAACGGCATAGACATTTCAAAACCGGTAAAATTAACTGGATATCTTTTGGGTGATCGTCCTGCAGGCATGGACGACGTTCTTACCGAAATAAACAAAAAGCTTACGACAGATATCAATGCTACAATGGAAATCAACTACATAGGTTGGGGAGACCTAGACTCCAAATATCCTCTTGTTTTGGCATCCGGTGAAAACATCGATTGGATTTACACTGCTAACTGGTGCAAATATGCACAAGAATCGACAAAGGGATCCTTCTTAGAATTAAGTGAAGATTTACTAAAGAAGTATATGCCAAAACATTATGAAAACTGTGATCCGATTGCCTATTCTCAGTCAATGGTTAACGGCAAGTTTTATATGGTAACTTCATCTTCTTCTGACTCAATTTTAAAGGTTGTCCTTATAAGAGAAGATCTGAGAAAGAAATATGGCGTTGCTGAAATCAACAAAATCACAGAACTTGACTCATATTTTGAAGCAATAAAGAAAAATGAGCCTAGCATGATTCCGTTTAACGGCGACAACAATTATGACCTGAACCTGATGATGTTAAACATGCTGCCACAATATGGGGATGTATTAGGAAATAGCGGACTTTACTATGATTGGCAATCACCTGAACCAAAAGTATTAAAAGTTACCGATGAGCCTTTTGCTAACGATTACAAAAATGCAGCTACTCAGCTCAAAACATGGTATGACAAGGGCTTCATAAACAAAGACATATTTGCAAGCAAGGTTTCAAGTAAGGATAACTTTGTACAGGGTAAATCAGCTACAGCATTTGCTAATCTAACAAATTGCCATGACTTTGTAAATAAAGCAGCTGAAAACGGTTGGGAAATCAAGGTTATTCCAGTATTGACTCCTAATGGCAAAGTAAGTAGCTCACCATATACTAGCAATGGTGTTGCAATAGCGGCAAAGTCACCTAATCCAGAGAGGACAATGATGGCGCTTGACCTTCTTATGGAAGATGAGTCCTATGTAAACCTCGATTATCTCGGTATAGAAGGCAAGAATTATGTGGTTAAGGATGGAAAGATTGCCCTTCCTGATGGTGTTACCACTGAAACAAATCCTTACCCAGTAGATGCAGCAGGTTTCTGGTTCATAAACAAGAATTTATTAAAACCTTTTGAAAGCAAGCCTGACCAAGTTATAAAGCTTTATGAGGACGTAAAAGGTTATACTATCAACCCTGGTATGGACAACTGGGTACCAGATATTTCAAACATAAAGACTGAGGTTGCAAACCTCCAACAGGTATCTACTCAGTATCAGAATCCAATTTTCGTTGGCGCAATCAAAGATGTGAATGACGCTATAAAAACCCTTGCAGACAAACAAAACGCTGCAGGAGTGGACAAGGTTGTTGCAGAATTGCAAAAACAGATGGATGCATCAAAGTAGAAATAAAAATCATGGTTAATATCAAATAATTTGGCAGTATACATTGATGATTCTTCTGATATATGCTTGCCACCTAGAACCAAAAAGTATCCGCCATCTTGAGAGATGGCGGATATCTATTAACTGGTAATAAATATAACAATGGAGGCGAAAAGGAATGAATATGTTTTTCAGAAAAGGTATCTCATTAGTAACTGTACTCGCGTTGATGCTATCAATATTTATGGTTGTTCCTGTATCAGCAAGCCCCGTAACAGATGACCCTTCAAAGTTGTTGTTTTCAAAGTCCGCAAGGGCGACTGTTACACCAACCATAGACGGTGCAATGGACGAAATTTATGATAATACTGCAGTACTAACACCCTCACGTTACTCTGTGGGTGATCAAACTAAACAAACAGGAAGCGGAACATTCAGAGTTCTATGGGACGACGGCAATCTGTATATATTTGCCGATATTATTGATACTGATAACTATCAGGATAATATATACTCATGGGAAAATGACTCAATTGATATTTTCATAGATGAAAGTGGTTCAAGGAATATAACATATGGACCAGGTGTTCATCAGATAAGAATTACAGCAGATGGACTGATGCCTGATGAATATTGCTTTAAAACTGGCGGCTCTTTGACTAAAGAGGATATCCAATATGCTGCCGTTGCTACAGCTACAGGTTATGCGGTTGAGGTCAAGGTACCATTTGTCGACTATGAACCTGAAGAAAACAAAACAATCGGATTTGAGTTTCAGATAAACGATTCAACCAGCGATGCAAATGGTCGTGTTGCAGCAATCAATTGGAATGATAATAAGGCTATGGCTCCAAACAATCCATACTATTTTGGGATGCTGCAATTGATAAGTGGAACTACAACAGCCGATGACACAATTTTAGTGGATTACCCTAAGGATGAAGCGCTAAAATCAGTGGATTTCACATCAAAAACAGTAGTGCCGGAGGGTTACGAAAAATTAATTGCCTATGAGAGCACAGCACCATTGATGAATCCTGACAAGGGTTGGGTGTTATATGCTACTACTATAGAGCCCATAGGTTCTCCGAACAATATGACTGAGGCGACTCTTTCAAAGGGTAATGTTGGATATTTCCGTTTTTCATGGAATGAAATACAACCAAACAATGCTAATGAATATGATTGGACAGCAATTGACAATGCTATTGCCGCATGGAAAGCAAAGGGCAAAAAGTTTGCGTTTGGCGTTATGTGTGCTAATACTGCACAAGCAGGAACGGTTGATTATATTTCACCAAAGTGGTTAGAGGACTATGGAGTAGAATTTAGAAAGTGTAAGACTTATTTCAACCTTGATGAAAATGTTGCTGATTATCAATATATACCTAACTGGAATCAAGCAGAATACAAACAAAGGCTGAACATATTTGTCCAGGCGCTTGCTGAAAAATATGACGGCCACCCCGATGTAGAATGGATAGATATTAGAAGTTATGGTAATTATGGTGAGACACACCTATGGGGACTTGATGTGAGTCAAAATCCTGAAGAGAACTCAGTGCCTTTGACCATAGCTGGCTTAAGAGAATATGTCAAGATGTATACAGATGCATTTAAACGTACACAGCTGCTTCTTACTAGAGGCGATACAATGTATAACGAGGTATATTCTGAATTGGCCGACCAAGGTGTAGGCTTAAGATATGATGGCTTTGGTGGAATCCGATATCCTGCCAACGACTACTTTAAAAAAGGCTCAGAAAGAGAGCCAATGGCAGTTGAATTTGGTTTACAATCTACAGATTTTACTAGTGACCCTCAATTCGAATACAACTTTATTAAAGGGGTAGCTTTATCAGGGGCGTCCTATATAAGTATGGGAC
>JAEZFR010000173.1 GCA_023417285.1 Bacillota bacterium | reverse complement strand
ATCATATATCTAAGGCTGAATATGGATATGCAATTGATAATCAAATAAAAGGCATTATGGAAATTCTTAATGTTGAGGATAATCCATTTCCTAAAAATTTTTCATTGGAACAGCAGGGAATATTTATTCTTGGCTATTATCATCAAAAGAATTCATTTTATAAAAAATAGGAGGAATTAATAATGAGTGAGATTATTAAAAATAGGTATGAGTTTTCAGTGCTTTTTGATGTAGAGAATGGCAATCCTAATGGAGATCCTGATGCTGGTAATATGCCAAGAATTGATGCTGAGACAGGCTATGGTATTGTTACCGATGTGTGCTTGAAACGTAAAATAAGGAATTATGTTGAAACTGTCAAAGAAGACAGTACAGGATATAGAATTTATATTAAGGATGGGGTTCCACTTAACAAAAGTGACAATGAGGCGCTAAAGGACGTTGGTGTTACGGAAGATGATGCTAACAAAAAGAAAGGAGAAATTGATGAGAAAATAATGAAATTTATGTGTAGTAACTTTTTTGACATAAGAACTTTTGGAGCTGTAATGACTACTTTCGTAAAGGCAAAGCTAAACTGCGGGCAGGTTAGAGGTCCAGTGCAATTAGGATTTGCCAGAAGTATAGACCCTATTGTTCAACAGGAAGTTACAATTACTAGAGTAGCTATTACAACCGAAGATGATGCAAAGAAAAAAGAGACTGAAATGGGCAGAAAGTTTATAGTTCCATATGCTCTATATAGAGTTGACGGATATATTTCAGCAAACCTAGCAAGGAAGACAACAGGTTTTACTGAAGACGATCTAAGATTACTATGGGATGCAATTATTAATATGTTTGAGGTAGATCATTCAGCAGCAAGAGGAAAAATGTCAGTTAGAGAACTGATTGTATTCAAACATCAAAGTGAGCTTGGCAATTGCCCTGCATACAAATTATTTGATTCAGTAAAAGTTGAAAAGAAGGATACTTATGCTGTTCCAAGAGCGTATTCTGATTATGTCGTTTCAATTGATAAAGTTGCTATTCCAAATGAAGTAGAAGTCTTAAAGATGATATGAGAATATATGACGAGGAAGACTATCTAAGTCTATCAGGAATACAGCATTATGAGTTTTGCAGAAGACAGTGGGCCCTGATACATATTGAACAGCAGTGGTCAGAGAATTTGCGTACAATTGAAGGACAGTTATTACATCAAAAGGCACATGATGGCTATTCTGCGGAGAAGCGTGGAAATGTAATAATATCTAGGGGAATGCCTGTTTTCTCTAGAACATTAGGAGTAACTGGACAATGTGACATAGTTGAATTTTATCAATGTGATGAGGGGGTTGAGCTTTTTGGAAAATCGGGGAGATATAAAGTTCTGCCTGTTGAGTACAAACGTGGGGCTCCAAAAGATAATAATTCTGATGTTTTACAGTTGGTTGCTCAGGCAATATGTCTGGGAGAAATGCTATGCTCTGATGTTAAAGAGGGTAGGCTGTTTTATGGAGAGACTAAGCATAGAATCAAGGTTGAAATGACTGATGAACTCAAACAAATAGTAATAGCCCGATTTGAAGAAATGCATCATATGTATGAACGTAGACATACCCCTAAGGCAAAACAAACAAAAAGTTGTAATGCATGCTCGCTTAAAAATGTATGCCTACCAAAAATGCAAGCAAATAAATCTGCCCATACTTATATTGCGAAAACTATAAAGGAGGGAAACGATGATTGAAAGAACTTTTAAATACCTTGTACATTACTTCTCCAGATAGGTACCTGTCCCTTGATGGAGAGAATATTGTTGTAATATGTGGGGATTCGGAAGTTGGTCGAGTTCCGCTACATAATATTGAGAGTATTGTTACCCTTGGCTATAGTGGTGCAAGTCCAGCCTTGATGGGTGCATGTGCGAAAAAGAATATTTCTCTGTCTTTTCTGACGCAATTTGGTGATTTCCAAGCTAGAGTTACAGGTAAAGTACGTGGGAATGTTACTCTGAGAAAAACTCAATATAGAATGTCGGATAGTATGCAGGATAGCTTAAATATAGCTAAAAATATTATTGTTGGTAAGATATACAATTCTAGGTGGGTTGTTGAAAGAGCTACTAGAGATTATCCATTAAGGTTGGATGTTGACAGACTTAAACACAAATCACAGCTTTTACATAATAGTATCTATGCAGCATATGAATGTAAGAGCTTAGATGAGCTAAGAGGAATAGAGGGAGAAGCTGCTTCTTTATATTTTTCAGTATTTAATGATCTAATTTTACAGCAAAAGGATGAGTTTAGCTTTGACACGAGAAATAAGCGTCCACCAATGGATAAGGTTAATGCATTACTGTCATTCTCGTATACGTTGCTGGCAAATATGACAACATCAGCACTAGAAACTGTTGGACTTGACCCGTATGTTGGTTTTTTACATAGAGATAGGCCTGGACGAGTTTCTCTTGCTTTGGACTTAATGGAGGAGCTTAGGTCAGTATTTGCTGATAGATTTGTACTCTCAATAATTAATAAAAAAGTTATAAGTGCAAAAGGATTTTCTCAAAAAGAGAATGGTGCTGTAATAATAGATGATGATACTAGAAAGAAGGTATTAACTGCATGGCAGAACAAGAAGCAAGAGAAAATTACTCACCCATTTCTTAATGAAAAGGTAGAATGGGGAATGATACCCTATATACAGTCTCTACTTCTTGCTAGGTATATTAGAGGTGATTTGGATGAATACCCTCCATTTATGTGGAAGTAGGTGAAATATGCTGGTATTAATTACTTATGATGTGAATACTGAAAGTGATGCAGGTAAAAGGCGATTAAGAAAAGTAGCTAAACAATGTGTAAATTATGGGCAAAGGGTCCAAAACTCAGTGTTTGAATGTGTTATGGATGCAGCTAAATGTAGGGAGGTGAGAGCGAAACTAGAATCTATTATTGATAAAGATAGAGATAGCCTAAGGTTTTACTACTTAGGTGAGAACTATAAAAATAAGGTTGATCATATTGGAATAAAATCAAGTTATAATGTAGAAGGTATTCTTATGTTATAGGTGCGAATATTATGCTCACAATTTTTTTCTAGAACATTCGCACCTAAAAATATATGGTCGTTCTCCTTTTTTAAATTTAATTTTTATTTTTTTTAGTATAAAAATGGTATTTGACATGTACTAATTTGTACAGATTAAATAGTCTTAATTATTAATTTCTGTATATATTTGCTGTCGCTCCCTACTGGGGAGCGTGGATTGAAATACATTGGCGGCAGCACAGCCAGGAGCAATTATTATGTCGCTCCCTACTGGGGAGCGTGGATTGAAATAATCCAATAAGTTAAGTTAGGAGTGAAACAAAAGTCGCTCCCTACTGGGGAGCGTGGATTGAAATAGACTGTGCAAAGGATGTTAGGCCACACTGATCCTGTCGCTCCCTACTGGGGAG
>JAEZFR010000169.1 GCA_023417285.1 Bacillota bacterium | reverse complement strand
ATTCATAACAATTCCTCGTCTCCATTTATAAACATTATACCATGTTTTACTTAAATATTATTCTCTTTCTTGAAGTTTACAATCCTAAATTTCTCACCCTCGTATTTATTTGTCTTTCAATAAAAGGATTCAATCTTGCCGTTCTATTAACCACTGTTTATTACAGGAACGGATTTAAAAACAGTAACTGCACCATATTTTCATCCTCTTTCATATATATTTTACTAAAACAAGTCTCTATGCTACCCAATTAAAGCCCGTAATTGCCTGATCAACTATATGAGTAAAAATGACATTAATTTTATTTGAGAACACTTCTCTATCGTAACTTTCTGGCAGATAGCTATTCAATACAGTCATAATTTCGTTTCGGACCTTTTGTTTGGGTTGATCATCTTTTTCCCAGCCTACAACAAATAAATCTTTTTTCTTTTCTGTCAAAGATCTATAAAGCTCTCTGGCAGCCAGCTTTACTTTTTTAAGTTCCTCTTTTGTCAACTTGTCTTTCTGTAATAGATCATAAATTTCAAGCTCACTCTCCGTAAGATCTTCTTTGATATGGCGAGCTTCTTCCTCCTTCAGTTCCTCCATATACTTTAACAATTTCAAATAAAACTGATCGTTTTGAGAACCACCAGCATTGTATTCTTCAATAATATGGCGGAAGCGCTCAGAAAACTTATCTCTTGTTATATTCTCACGCATCATTTGAGTTAATTTCTTTTCGATATGCTCTCGCAGATTAGCAATTTCTAGGTTTTTATATTTTACCTTACGGAAATGATTTTTAAGCTCATCCAAGTCTAACTTTGAAAGATCCACTGGTGTTGATGTTGATATAGTCAATGCCGTACCACTGTTTGCATCGTAATGCTCTGATTCTTCTGCAATAACACTTACATCAAGTAGTTGATTAATCTTCTCTTTCGCACTTTCCAGTTTTTCAGGGCGAATTTTACCATCGATTATCCCTTTAAGATACAAAATGGCTTCCTTGTAAACAGGTTCAAAATCCATCTTGAAAATGTCCGGTCTAAGTGCTTCATAAAGATTGCTAACAGTATTCGCATAGACCCTAAATTCATTTCTCACTTCATCTTTCGACACAAGAATATCTGCAAATTCTCCAAATAAGGAAATATTTGCAAACACATCATTTTCATCAATTAATCTGCTCAGGTCAACTTCATGCTGCAAACAGAATTGCTTAGTTTCTTCAATAGTCTCAAGCAGTTGTGCATATAGTTTATCCACTTCTTTAACAGGGATATCTTCACTGTCATCGGATGCATAGTCAAGTAGTGCTCGTTTAAGTGATTTAAACACATCTAAATAGCCAATGACAATACCACTGGTCTTGCCAGGGTATACACGATTGGCTCTTGCTATGGTCTGCATGAGAGTATGACCTTTCATTGGCTTGTCCAAATATAGAGTTGATACAGAAGGTGCATCAAATCCTGTTAGCCACATTGAACATACGAACACAAGCTGCAATGGATGGTCAGGATTTTTAAAGTTGTCTTCAATATCCAATCCATTCTCATCAACATTATTTAGTCTATCTCTGTGATATTTAACCGATAGCCCAACCTTATTGAACTTTTCCTCTTCCTTATCTTCTTCACTGATAACAACTGCCATATCTACTTTTCTCATATAGTCAACAATTGTCTTTAGCTCTTTTCGCTTTTCCTCTTCTCTGAGCTTAGCTATCTGAGCATTTAATATTTTTATTTCTTCTTTCCAATAATGCTGTACTTTATCGTACATTTTAACTGCAGTGAATTTATCAACAGAAATAACCATACCCTTACCTAAAAAGCCTCGGCGTGGAAAATGATAAACAATATGTCTTGCAATCTTATCAAGGCGATCATCTCTTTTGATAATTTCTAATTCCCTAGCGTAATGATTTTCTAATCGTTGACGTTCAGCATCATTCAATTCTTCATTCTCAAGAATTTCTGCCAAATCCGTATCAAGATAATCATTTTGAAGCTGAACTTCTTTCATACCATTTATGTAATAAAGGGGAACAGTTGCACTGTCCTTTATGGATTCCGCAAAATTATATTCACTGACGTAATCTCCAAACCAAGAATTAGTCAATCTTTTAGAACCCAAAAGTGGTGTTCCAGTAAATGCCAATAATTGAGCATTAGGAAGCCCCTTTCTCATGTTTTCAGCAAGATCTTTATATTGAGTTCTATGTGCTTCATCTACGATAACAATGATATCATCACGTTCAGATAAAACAGGGTACTCTTTACCTTTGTCGTATCTAAACTTATGAATTAGCGTGAACAAAATGGTTTTATTTGTTTTCAACTCTTCACGGAGTGCAGAACTGTTAGCGGGTTGTACTTTCTCTTCTTTGGTGATAAATTCTGTTCTCAAGAAGTTTTTGTAAATCTGAGTGTCCAAATCTTCTCTATCCGTAACCACTAAAAATGTAAAATTGCCAGGAATCTTATGTTTGATTTTTCGAGCGAGCATAACCATGGAGTAGCTTTTGCCACTTCCTTGTGTATGCCAGAACACACCCAGCTTACCTTTGAGACTTTCCCTGTTCTTAAAGGATTCAAATACGTTATTAACACCCAAATACTGATGGTTCTTGGCTATCAATTTTACACGCTGTCGATCAAACAATATAAAATTTTCTATATAATCCAATAAACTTTCTTTTCTCAAAAGTCCTGCTATCAAGTATTCTAAGCTGATGGCATTCTCTCTAATGTCTTTACGATTAGGGCTTTCTTTTTCATCATCGGTTTTGAGCCATTCAAAAAAATGCTCATAACCTGCCTTGAAGCTACCAATCCTTGTTTCTGTTCCATTTGAAAGCACACAGATTTGATTATAGTGAAATAAGTACGGAATATCTTTCAAATAGTTCTGCAAATTCATATCATAGGCATTTTTAACTGGTATATTTGAATTTTTGAGTTCAATAAAAACTATTGGAAGACCATTGATATAAATAATCAAATCTGGTCGGCGCCAATGTACCTCTCCTTTAATCCAAAGCTGAGAAACGACAGTAAATTGATTATTTGTTGGCTCTGCAAAATCTATAACTTTTAACCTGTCCGTTGTTTTCCTTCCATTCTTTTCATATTCTACTTGAATTCCATTTCTAAGTTTATTGTAATTCAAGTAATTTGAATGCATGGGTTCCGCTGTTGAAGGGGTTTTCACCAATTCATCAGCTACTTTCCGAACCTCTATTACAGGAATATTGGGGTTGATTTTACAAAGACTTTGAAATAATACGGACGGCAAGACCACCTGCTTTTTGTTTTCTCTGCCACTTCCATCTGGTAGAGTTTCAGGCTCTGCAGTCATGCAATTAATCGCGTCGTATTTGTTTTCGTTTACCAATCTATTTATTGCTGCTTGCTCAATGTTATCTTCGGATATAAAGTTCGGCATTGCGGTTACACCTCCAATTTGCCACTCATCAGTCGTGGGAGTAACAGGTCTCGTTGTTTTTTGAGGTTTTGGTTTTGTCTCAACAAGATTTTTATTTCGGTGAATATCGGATCTACTCTTTCTTCAAATAGTTTTATAGTACTCTCAGTAGGTTGAAGCATTTTTATATTCTTAATCAGGTCTTGACTTAAGTTCTGTTGTGCTGCACCAAATCCAATACTTATAACGTATTCTCTATTATTTAATAACCAAAAATATAGATATTTACTTCCATAATCCTTTTGTGGCTTAAAAACACAGCACGCTTGATTACATGTTGCTTGTTTTGTAGTGAATCCCATTTTACCAATTGTTGCACCATACATAGCAAGAATCAAGCTATTCTCTGGAATAATTTTCGCAGAGGAATTCTTGACTGCTTCTTCCGTGATTTTTTCCTCAGTATCTAGAATAAATCTATCGCATAGTTCACCAGTCTTAATCCAATCATATTTACCACCAGTATAAAATTGTGGATTTGCTCTTGATGGAGTTCCCCCTGAAGAAGTATTATACAA
>JAEZFR010000141.1 GCA_023417285.1 Bacillota bacterium | reverse complement strand
TTCCCATACCGAACACAGCAGTTAAGCATCCTAGTGCCGATGATACTTGGTTGGAGACGACCTGGGAAAGTAGGAATCTGCCAGATTTATATCAAGACCTCATGTTAATAGCATGGGGTTTTGTTTTTATATACAGAAGAGATCAAAGCTATATATATAGCAGATATTATTCAAATAGAGAAGTCATTGTTTTTTTTATATACGCGGGGCTTACATGGTTATGTATAGATGTACATAACGATAATATTAGTATACATTAAAAAGCTTATTATCGGGTTATTTATGAATAATGATGTTGTTTTGCTAATAGAAGTATAAAAAAGCCCAGATTATCTTATTCTGAGCTTTTTTATTTTAAAGCCAATAATGATTATTGCCTCAGTTAAGGTGGTATAATTTATCTGAGGTGATTTACATGTGTGGAAGGTATGTTAGCATCGAGGAAGAAGAATTAATGGAATTTAGAAAAATAGTAGACGAAGTATCAAAAAAAATTAGTGAAAACGAAATAAAATACGGAGAAGTATATCCTACGAATGACGTTGTAGTATTATACTCTCATAAAAATAAAAGAGTTCTAAGTTCTGCTAAATGGGGATTTCCTAACTATAAGGGTGGAGTAGTGATTAATGCTCGATCGGAATCGGTTGGTGAAAAACCAATGTTCCGAAATTCATTTGTAACCAGGAGATGTGTTATGCCTGCCGCAGGTTACTATGAGTGGCTTACAGATGGTAAAACCAAAACAAAATATCAAATTGGTATTAACGATAAAAAAATAATCTATTTAGCTGGATTATACAATATATTTGTTGACAAGGAAGGGCAGAAATATCCAGCAACCACCATCATCACCACTACGCCTCATCCAGACATCGAATTCATTCACAACCGAATGCCTGTGATTTTGTCAGATAATAACGTTGAAAAATGGTTGGATAATAGTATTACTGATTTGGGGGAACTGCAGAATTTATTAATACCATATTCTGAAAGGGAAATAATATATAAAGCAGTTTAACAAGGAATTCACGCGCAAAATTAGTTATTTTCCTTTATATTAGCAAAAGGAGCATCAGCCCACTATTTTTAATAGAAAGGACTTTAATAATTGGTTTATTTTTTTGGAGATAATATGGACAGAGTGATACTACATTGCGACCTAAACGGATTTTATGCAGCGGTTGAAACACTAATGAACCCTGCTTTAAAGGACGTTCCTATGGCGGTAGCAGGGGACCCTGAAAATCGTCATGGCATAATACTTGCAAAAAATGAACTCGCAAAAAAATATAATATAAAAACGGCAGAAACCATTTGGCAGGCAAAGAAGAAATGTCCTGACCTAGTACTTGTTCCACCTCACCATTCTCAATATTCCAAATACTCCAAGCTGGTAAATAATATATATGGGGAAATTACTGACTTAGTTGAGCCATTTGGAATTGATGAAAGTTGGCTGGATGTTACGGGAGTAAAGAATATATTTGGAGACGGAAAAGAGATTGCAGACAGAATAAGGGATACCATCAGAGAAAGGCTTGGGCTGACAGTTTCAGTAGGGGTTTCCTTCAACAAGATATTTGCAAAGCTGGGAAGTGACTATAAAAAGCCCGATGCCACAACAGTTATTTCGAGAGATAATTATAAAGAGTTAGTTTATCCACTCCCGGTAACAGATTTGCTTTATGTGGGGAAGTCTGCTGCAAAGCAGCTTGAGACCCTTTATATAAAAACAATAGGAGAGCTTGCAAATTCCGATAAAAGGTTGATAGTTGGCAGGCTTGGGAAATTAGGAGAAGCTATACATGATTATGCAAATGGAATAGACGAAAGTCCTGTAAAACCCTCGGGAGAGGGTATAGACATAAAATCTGTGGGAAATGGAATGACGTTTAAGCGTAATCTTAGTGGATATGACGATATCACTACTGGTGTGAAATTTCTTTGTGATGAAGTAGCCAGGCGAATGAGAAGGTATGATGTAAAATGTAATGTTGTGCAGGTCTCTATAAAGGACCCAAACTTTAAAACAATTTCCAGGCAAAAAACTTTATACCAACCTACTAATCTTGCAAAGGTTATCAGTGACACTGCTATGGAACTCATAAAGGCAAGTTGGGGTAAAAGCAAACCCATTCGAACCCTCACTATCACGGCTTCAAATCTTTGCTGTGGAAGTGATATAAATCAACAGCTTTCACTCCTTGATGACGAAGTGCTTGAAGACAATACATCCATTAACGTAGAAAAACAAGAAAAACTTGAGAGGGCAATGGATAAAGTTAGAGATAAATATGGCAATTCAGCAGTTACATTTGGAGGAATACTCAAAAATGATATAGGAATTGAGGAGTAGAATACTAGCTAATCAGTGTATGTCAAAAGCTCACTGTAATTAGAAGCATAATTGTTAGCTCTATGTAGAAAATCCGCCTGAATATAAATATCAGACGGATTTTGATTACTTATTTTTTATCATTTTTAACTGCAATGGTAATTGTTACAGCAAGTCCACCCCAAAGGAAAATGGCGCCAATTAGAAAGAATGCTATAGATGTAGCAGTCATCTACTTCACCTCCTCAGATTTATAAGAGGTAATACTTCTGTCTTTCCAAGGTCTCTTACATATAATCAATGATAAACCTATTCCGATAATTACCGCACTCCAACCGAAGGCAAGGAGCGCCTTTTGGGAATATCCTCCATACGGTTTTGATATTTCATTTATAACGTTAGAAATAATCATAAAAGTCAATATGGCAGGAGTTACAAATTTAATCATAACATTCCACCATTTTCCAACTGAAAAATACGACATAGGATTAGTATGTTCTCTTATCTTAGAAGCTCCGAAGAACCATCCTATAGCTATTGCCTCAAGTAAGCCTATTGTTACGATTCCGTATGAGTTTACAAAGTTGTCAATAATATCGAGGAAATATAATCCTGCTCCAGTAGTATAAATTATACTTATGGAATATCCAACAAGGCAAACTAAAGAAACAACTTTTTTTCTGTTGGCGCCTGTTTTGTCAATGAAAGCCGAAGAAGAAGCTTCAACCAGAGATATGGAAGAAGTTATTCCAGCAAAAACAAGACATGTAAAGAATAACACACCAAAGAGTTTACCTATTCCACCCATAACCGTAAATACTTTTGGGAAAACTACAAATGCAAGTCCAATTCCCTGTGAGGCAACCTCATCTACGCCAACACCCTGAGCAGAGGCCATATATCCCAAAATTCCGAAAACTCCTATTGCAGCCAAGAATTCAAATCCGCAGTTGGCAAAGGCTGTCATAAATGCACTGTTGTTTATATCCGTCTTTTTTGGAAGGTAACTGGAATAAGTTACCATAACACCCATGGCAAGGCTTAAAGAAAAGAAAACCTGACCGTAGGCAGCTATCCAAACTTTTGGATTCAGTACTGCTGACCAATCCGGTGTAAAAAGCTTGTTAAGTCCGAGGTCTGCTCCCGGAAGAGTTACTCCTCTAATAACAATAATTATCATTGCAACTACTAGGGTTGGAAGAAGAATCTTATTTATCTTTTCGATTCCCTTGGAAACTCCTTTGTAACATACAAACCAGTTTAATAGCCATATAGCGGTAATACCTGCAAATACTGGCCATACAACGCCACCCAGTTTAAAGGGACTATCAGTCATTTTAAGAAAGTCACTAAAGAAAAATGAATTTGTATCAGTTCCCCAGGCCTGTGTAAAGCTTATAAACAGATAATTGATAGCCCAACTTAGTATCAAGGTATAGTATGTAAGTATAATAAATGAATTGATACTTGGCCACCATCCCAGCCACTCCCACTTTTTGTTTGCTCTTGCAAATGCTAAAGGAGTAGAACCTTTATACTTGTGTCCCAACCCAAACTCCAAAATCAATAACGGTATTCCGGCAGTCAATATGGCGAAGAAATAGGGAATTAAAAAAGCACCTCCACCGTTGGAATAAAGTACATAAGGGTATCGCCATATATTGCCTAGCCCAACAGCAGAACCAATGGCAGCGAGGATAAATCCAGCTTTAGATCCCCACTGATCTCTCTTTTGTGTCATTTTAATACACTCCTTATTTTTATTTTTTATCCTTATTTAGATTATTATAAGGAAAGATTTTAAGATTACCGCCACTTTTATCATCTAAGATTTACTACCCTAAAAATCTTGTTTAAATAATAATAGCAAGGATGAGAAAAAAATTCAATAATATTTGTTAACAAAAAGTAATTTACATAAAATAACAGAGAGGTATAGAAGTCATATCAAAATCGGTATTTTGACGATTTATATATAAAAGAATCATTACTAGAATATTTTGTTCATGAACCGACCTCTCAATCGTCAGATTTTGGTCTAACTTTTAGGGGTCGGTTTACCGAGCAATAACTCTTTTATATAACGTATCAGAATGGGAACCTGAATTTTTGGGAAGATCGATATAAAGGGTGAGCTTTATAGAAGTTTTTTCAAATAAATCATATCCACTAACTGTTTTCCATCTTCATACATAGCGTGGTCGTAATTGTCTATAAAAAAGTTTTTAACAATGTGTGATCTTTTAAATCCACATTTCTCGTAGAAGTGAAGTATCGTGGGGCTATCTCCTGTTCCAACATACAGTTCGTTACCAATTTCTTTATAGTAATCAGCAATAAAAGAGATTAGTTGGTGTCCATAGCCTTTGCGTTGATATTTAGGTACAGTAACAATATTCTTAATTTCATAAACACCGGTTTGCTCTTGTGTGACAACGCAAAGAGCCTTGAGATCATCCTCATACAAGGCAAACATATCGCCACGATATAAATATTTTTCTATCATATTTTCCTGTTCATCTGCTATAAGAAGCAATTCCATGTATTTTGTTTTATCACCATCATCAATCTTGATAATTTTCATGAGAAGTTTTTTCCTTTCTTTTTTGTTATCTTTACACATATATTATACCTTTTAGTTTTCTAAAAAGGGGGAACACACATAGTTTATAAAAATAGATGTGCCACTGTAAAAGCGGCACATCTACTCATGAAGTTTTCATTGTACGGATAATTCGTTGAATACTTTTGGGGGTTAAAAAATATTTATCAGACAGCTCAAAAACAGTTATGCCGTTTTTATAGCCATTGTATATTGCCAAATTTCTTTCCTTAAAATATGCTTTTGAATCTGTTTTTTCTCCCCACTTAAATTTTTTTGATTTTATTTTTGGAATGTATATAGCTTGCCCGTTAACATATTGTTGAATTTCTTCAATCAATCTTTCGGGCAGCACTTCCAAAGCCTGAACATAGCCCATTGTGCCCTCCTAAATATTTATTAATTAGGATAGCAAAGGCTATTGATATTCTATTTGAGTCATATGCAATAGCCTTTGCTATGCACAATGTTTCCTGCTTTTCCTTATATTTCATCACTCCCTTATGTTTTATTATAGCTAATACACAGTTTATTTACAATTAACTTTATTTAATAGCGCTAATGCCAAATAACATCTTTTATATGGTTTCACTTACTATTTGATTATCTATCCTCAGGAGTGGTGTCATATAGGGTACGCAAGCTACGAGCATGTTTCTTAAAGAGCTTAAAGAGTTCTGCGTATCGAGTAGCATTTTCTGGATTGGGTAAAATAATCTTCTCCTCAATGGCAAGCCTCTGATATCCTTCTTCGGCGGTGGTAAATATTCCTATTCCGACACCTGCTAGTATTGCAGCGCCTACACATGCCAAATCTGGGATCAGAGGGATTCTTACTGGCAAATTTGCAATGTCGGCCACCATCTGACTCCAAAGAGCACTCTTTGATGCACCTCCTGCTAGCTTAAGACCCGTTATTGGAAAGGAAGCGCGGAACGTTTCCAATCCCCATACAATTTGATAGGAAACGCCCTCCATGATAGCTCTGGCTATATCAGAACGCTCATGAGAAAGGTCCAGCCCAATAAAAGACGCTTTTGATACTGAGTCACGCTCAGGGAAGGAACTGCCGCCAAAGTACGGATAGAAGAACAGTCCGTTCGCACCTATCTCCTTGGACCCTGCCATCTCGTCAATAGCTTTATAAGAAAGAAGATCGCCGTCATCATCAAGCATCTTCAGATTCTTTCGGAACCATTCGAGGCAGACTCCACCTGTACCGATTGATAAAAGTGAACCCCATTTGCCTTTTATTGCTGAGACGCTCTGTGCAAGGCCTGAGTCAAAATTTGGTCGGTCCGTGATGGCAGTAACCACCCATGCGGTGCCAGAACCAATCAGTACGTTTCCCGAGTTCACTGCACCAGCACCCAGTGAGACGGCATACTGGTCATGCGCACCTGCGACTAGTATAACACTTTCCGGAAGAGCGAGTTCTTCGGCGGCCTTAGGTGTCAAGTGACCAATCGGCTCTCCAGAAGGGACTATGTCTGCGAGCTGATCTTCCTTTATCCCGATAAAATCAAGAATGTTTTTGTCATAGGCACACGTTCGTATATCGGCGAGCTGGTTTATACCCACGTTGGAGATATCGACAGCC
Source organism: Bacillota bacterium (assembly GCA_023417285.1). GTDB lineage: Bacteria > Bacillota > Clostridia > Acetivibrionales > DSM-1351 > Ruminiclostridium. The sequence continues at coordinate 3,156 of JAEZFR010000141.1, read as the reverse complement.
GCACGACCTGTCATTTTTAGAGAAATGAAATCCGAGACTGAAAGAAATTTCCAAGTACGAGCATGAATCTCAGGGCGGTTCTCGCGCAGCCACGCAATCTGCATTGCGTTCAATCTTCCGTTGAGATTCCAGCCGCTCCGCTGGTACATGTAGTCGGATCCAAACTTTTCTTTAAAGGTTGCTGCTTGTTTTGTAGCACGGGAGTCGTTCCAAACAACCGCTTGGCAGAGTGGCTCACCTGATTCATCCACAGGGACAAGCGTTCCTCCCTGAAGAGAAAGCGATATTGCAACAATGCTCTGAGCGATTTTCGGATCATTGGAGACCGCACGCACAGTTTTAACAACAGCGTGCCACCAATCATTTGCGTCCTGCTCACTTCGACCGACTTGAGGGGTTTTAAGTGCGTAACCCTCATAGGCGTGGCCGATGATCTCTCCATCTGTTGAGAAGAGCAAACATTTGGTGCCAGTCGTACCAATATCGAGGCCAATTAAATATTTTTTAGCTTGCATATTATAAATCACTCCCATAATGTTTTTTCCGACTATATCTCAAACAGTGTACAAAACACCTTTGTTTCGATGATTTCGCCAGGCCGGATGTCGATTAGTTCGCCACGTTCCCGTGCCACCTCATAATTGCCCACGGTGCAGCTCAAAGGCTCCACCGCCATGGTATAAGCCCGCCCAAACCACGGGTAGGTCTCATGCCCACAGTACATTCCCCATACCCACAGATTGGGGAATAGCTTCACGTCCCACTGCATTCGTACTCCAAGCCCCTTGTTGTGATTTATAAGCTCATATTCTCCAAGCTCTAGATTATTGATTAGGTACTCCATGTAGATATGACTGTCGCTGGAATACGCCTTCCCCATGTCAATGTCATTGCCTTGCTTGTCTTTTAATATGGGGAACTCACCCGTAGTCTCTGTATCAAAAGGGCAGTTCTGACCGATAGCTCCTTGAGGTACAGTAACAACCGGCTTACCAGAGAGGTGCAATTGCACACTGTCATCAATAAAAGGATAGCCGAAGGCAGGATGATGCCCCCACATAAAGCTCTGCCCGGTGGCACTCAGGTTTTTCACACTCTGTGAAATTTCGATAGTTCCACTGTTGCGTCTCAGAATGAAAACCTTTGTAAGTTCAAAAGGGCTGCGCAGTGTGCGCAGAGAAAAGCTGACACTGATACAATCCTCACTGTCAGCAACGATTGTATAATCCCAAGGATATATACATGCTTCGCCATGCGTCCCTATATTTGCACCATTGATGTTTGCAGGACCACCATAGCTAGGGAAAAGCTCCTGCCAGCCACCGGCATAAACGTCCAAAAAAGTACCCCTTGCTGGGGCTATTGAAGAAATCTTATGTACTGCGTCCATTCCCTGAAACGAATGCCACAGATATTCAGTATCGCTTGGTTTGTGAACCAGTTCGATAATATCGGCGCCCTTACCAGCAGCGATTGATATCTTTATTAGATCGTTCTCCAAGGACACCATATTTATTCCATAACTTTCATATTCTCTGATGCGGCACCCATGATTACGAAAGCGTGATCCGCCATTATCCGTTGTAAACATATTATCCTCCATGAGCCACCTTGTGGCCACAAAATAATAATGAAAATGTATATCCTTTATCGCAAGGGTAGGGGTCACGAAAATAAATCGCACATGCTATTTATTTTTTTAAATTATTTTATAATTTCAACATGGAACCCCATGATGGAACCGAATGCGGCAATGTCTTCTGCGTCTATGTCGTAGACAAGGGCGGAGTGGTGTGTTCCACCAATTTGACTGTACTTCTTGAGGAAGTCAGTAAGCGGCAAATTAGTTTTCATCCAGCCTTCAGTTGTTCTTCGGTAGGTACCAAACTCCTGTGAAAGGTCTAGCATCTCCACCGGTACAACAGTTAGTGTATAGCCGTCAGCCATTGGTGCGAGGTTGATAAAGGTCGCTTTACCGGCGCGCATTGCTCCGTAGGCGCTGACGGTGTTACCTGAGGGTGTAAATACAAAAGGCTTATCGCAAAGCACGGGCTTATAGGAAGATAGATTTAGGTTCATCTCACCCATGTGGCTCATCAGGATAAGATCGTTCTTCCAGCAGGGGCAGAATGTCTCAGTAAAAGTAACGTCACGGTAGACAGAAAGCAGAGCGCCGACCAAACCAGCGGTGAGCGTATCGCCCTCACCTGCATAACCTACGCCTCTCATCATGGCTTTTGATAGCTCGTGGAAGGGCATTTTATCTTCGTACATCTTTAGAAAGTTTACTGTGAGGGCAGTCAGTTTGTTTTCCTCGGACCATTTGCGTAACGCAAGACCCATTTTGGTTGCTGCAAGATAATTTTCTATATTCTTAACTTCAACAGCGAAATGTTCGGAATCCCATTGCAGCTCGTCAGCGATTTCTGCTTCAGTGACCATGGAGATATATTTATTGTAATCTTTCTCAAAATCAAAGTAGATAATCTCCGCACCGATGTCTTTCTTCATTGTATCAGGATCTATGGCAAAATCTCCCATACCTGCAAACGCACCACCAACTGAACCGATCCTAGCGGATTTCAGGGATTTTGCAACGGTAGCTGCACGGCAAAGCCTAGCAATACGTGCTATAACGTCGGAATGGAGCAAATGCCCCGCTTCTATAAAATAGGTTTTACCACGGCGCTTAAGAAGGTTGCACATATCCATAACGCCATGAATACCGTGGTTTGGAGAGACGTCGGTGTTATCCATTCGTTCAGACATATTCCAGGTTAGAGTCGTATCGCAGACAATCACTGGCGCATCGACACCACAGAGCGCATCGATGGATTCGAGAGAAGGGGAATAGGCAAGGTGAAAGGTGACGATAGCATCGACTTTCTCCTTAATAAACATTTGAGCAGCGGCATCGAACTCTGGTTTAATTCGGCATACATCTGCGCAAACAACCTCGATGTTTTCTGCTTCGATCATCTTGACCGCGGCGTCCATGCACTTAAGCATTCTGTCACGCTTGGTACCGATGTCGTCATAAAGCTTGATATATAGTGGAAGGAATCCAATTTTAGTATTTTTCATAATATATTAACCTCTTTTTTATATCTCAGCGTCCATTACGGACATCGTCGATAAGATTTTTCGCATTATTAT
>JAEZFR010000135.1 GCA_023417285.1 Bacillota bacterium | reverse complement strand
TTATCAAACAGCCACTCGGGCAGTGAGGGTTTCAATCTGAGACATAACTCATTTTCATCAAGGAAGAAAACTTTATTCCCGAAAAACATAACATTCCAGATACTCAGATATTCTACCGTCGACCCGGACAGCCGTGCATAGAAGCCTGCACCGTGCAGTGTTTCATCAGGAAATGAACTGCTGACAATGAAAGATGTATTCTCGAGTACACTTCGTCCATATACTGTAGGATCCAGGAAAGGGACGAACACATTATTAAAATCACTGTAGAACTCCTCATACAATTCCTTTCTTATCACTTCAAGCATATACTTGTATTCCATATGGAGCCATACCGAGCCATTCTCCAGCCATCCAGGAGTGTATATCCTGGATTTCCCGATTTCATAGGATTGGCTTTCAATTGAACCGTTGACTCTGTACATTTTTATTTTTTCATCATATAACTCACTTGAACGGACATTATTATATATCCTTCTAGCCGTCTCAACGGAATCACTGATTTTAATTGCTTTTACCTGGCCTTCTAGATAAATGGGCATTTCACAAAGCTCAAAGCTTTTTACAATCACACATGGATTGCCTTTTCTAAATTTGGGCTGTCCATGTTCGTCTTTGACAATTTCATACTGAGTACATTCATAAGAGAAAAATGCAGGCATTATTCCTTTTCCCAATTCTAATGCCTTTTCAAGCCCTCTGTCTACTTTTGCTTTAAATGTGCGAAGTATTCTTTGTAATTCCGTTGATCCTAATTCTTTTTCAGCTCCATCAAAGCCAAGCATTGTACTATTTCTATAAGCTTCTTTCTCATTTTCGATTTTATCCCAGTATTCAATATCCTGCACTCCAATATTTTTTAGATCGAAGGCAGCAGCATGCTTTTCTACATTTATCATAAATGAGTAAACTTCTTCTGGTAAAGATACACTATTGCTATTATAATTTGTGATACTATCAAGCATAAAATCTATCAGTCTTTTTAACTCACAGATTTCCGAGGTTGAAGACCCAAACAAACCCGGCAGACCGTTTAAGGCATCATACCATCCCGGTTTATTGGCTTCCATCTCCATTCCAAGTCCAAAGGGGTCATAGGATGCAAACTTGTTGATGACCAGGCACATTAGTTTTGAGAATAAATTGGTTTTATAGATTTCTCCTTTGCCATTTTTAATCCGTACAGTATTGTGATTACTGCTTCTGCTATTTATTAGCTGTACCTTTTCCTTATTTCGTTCCACAGCATGAAGCTGTCTGACCCTGCTGCCCACTAAAAGATGCTTTTCTGTCCTTGGCAGCACTACCTCCGGGCTGTCATAGTATGTGTAACTTTTATTATTAAAAAGAAGCTCTTCAATTCTATCCGGAAATATAGATATAAAGGTATCAATAAGGTCCAGATTGTAAGTCCAGTGATCTATCCAATACCCCTCTTCTCCAAAAACCGCTTTTCCTGACTTTTCCGAGTTAGTCAAAACGACATTAAGAAATTCATCAACAGAAACCTTCAGCTTGATCTTTTTTCTTTCTATAAACATGATAAGCTTTCCGGGAGTAAAATCCTCCTTAAAGAAGTCAGCAATATCATCTGTAAATTCAACAACATTATGAACTATGTCAATTCTATCTTCAGGTAACCTAAAGGAATACCCTTCTACTGAAAGAGGGTTAAAGCCATCTGCCTGAATAAGATTCATAAAAAACACTATATTGTTGTCGTATACATCTGGGTTGAAAAGCCCGTCACATCTTCTATTCTGGTTGACATCCCTGTAGTTACCATTTCCTTGTGAATAAAACTCCGGTGACTGTGAAAAGAAATTATATTCTCTTTCCAGATCTCCATGTTTTCTAGTATACACGTGAAAAAGCTGGCGCTCTCCGGGATTTTTACCCTTGAAAATTATAGGCAAACCTCCTCTTAGCACATTGTCCAGATAGGTTTGTCCCGTATATTCATCAAAGAGCTTTGAAGAAGTATGCGTTTCTATTGTATCTGTAAGTTTTTCTGTAAGTCTTGCAGCCTCTCCAAATTTTGATTCAAAGTAGTCTTTACTAATAATAGATCTTACCCTTAATTCGGCATTAGCCAGATCCGTTAGGTTTCCTATTATTGAAAACAAATCAACTTCCTGATTGCTCTCAAGATATGTATCCATTCCAAAGAAGCCACAAGGCATCTTATTTGTAGCAATCTGAGGCCTTTTGTAAACCTCCTTCAGAGGTTTTTCAATAAAGCCTACAGGCCTTTGCAATGATGTATCGCTTTCAAACAGCACATCAGGGTCAACTATAGGCTTGAGCAGAGTCTCTTGTCCATCTTGACAAGTGAAGGTCATATAAAAGTTACACCCTTTCACTTCAACATCCTCTGCTGGTATGTCATTAGTTGTAGCTCTTAGTTTATAAAAAGGCACATTGTTTTCAATGTTTGTAACCCCCATCCACGCAGTTCGGGTATAGCACATGTCCTTAAGCAGAGAGTCATCGGAGCCATAGGGTACAACTTCAGGAAGTCCATCAATTATTTCGAAATTAACTGCTTTGTCGGAGATATTTTTAATGCTGACTTTTCTTAACAAGGCTGCAAAGCCTTCATTTGGCAATATGATATAGGATACATTTACTTTTAAACCGTAATGAGTATTAACATCCTGGATTTCCAGCCTGTTTGGTGAGATAAACATTGTCTGTTTTGAGTATTTGTTTGACTCTGAGCTGGAAAACGGCTCATAGAAATAGGTTTGGCTATTTCCGACTACTTTTATATAAGTCCTGAACCCTTTAAAATTAACTATTTGATACGCCTTGTTTGCAGGTTGGAATTCCATTATTGCTCCGTCCTTATCTCTCGTTCCGAAACAGGCAACACACTGACCTCTATTAACATAGTACATCCATAAGGGTATTCCCATAAGTCCTGCAATTCCGGGCATAAAATTTGAAAATGGACGTACTTTATTATAATCCTCTACTACAAATCTTTTGTTATTATCAAAATAATAAGTCTTGTTCATAATTTTTTTGCACCTCACAAATTAATCATAAAGAATATGTAAAATCTCCGTACCCAGTTCAATATTTATTTCATCCCTACTTCTTGCTATCCTCGTATAACCTACATCTCATGCTTAAATACAGTTTTATCTTGAATCGCCTAACAACCATTTAAATATTAAGCTAATGCTGGTATAATAATTTTAGTATTTTTGCCATTATTTAAACAGCACTTTTTTAACTATTTAGTTGTACATTTTTAACTTTCAGGAGAAAACTCATGCTTGAAAAAGAAATTATCCCCGTATCGGACATTGATCTTCCCATAAAAAATTATATCGTAGACTCTAATGAAAGGAAGCTGTCTGCTGGACTACATATTCACGATGAATTGGAAATTATATATATCATGGAAGGAAGTATGATTTTTTATGTTGGTAGTGATACTGTTCCTGTAAGGCAGGGAAGCATTATTATTATCAACAGTCTGACCGCCCATTCCAGTGAAGTAGAAGGCGAGCAATGCACAAAAATCTCTTTGCTCCAGTTTGATCCCGCAGTCATATATAATCCGTCCGTCGTCAGACATAAATACCTTCTCCCCTTCCTTCAAAATCAGTCGTTCCGTTATAGTCTTATAAACGCAGCAAACTTCCCCCAGTATTCTCATATGGTTGAACTTTTGCTCGAAATCAACCATGAGTTCATGAGTAAAGGTATAGCCTACGAGATATTAATAAAATCAAATTTATATAGAATTTTGAATATTCTTTACAGAAATAAAATTTTAACCTATAACCTTATAAATGACCATGAAAAAGATCAGTTTTTACTCGAAAGGTTAACTCCTGTTTTGGATTTTGTAGGAAAAAACTATAAGGAGCAAATCACTCTTCTAGATGTATGCAGGTTACTAAATTTAAACTATAACTATTTTTGCAGGTTATTTAAGACTGCAGTGGGAAAACCTTTTGTACAATACCTGAATTTCGTAAGAGTTTCCGAGGCCGAAAGACAGCTGGTAATGACTGAAAAACCCGTGACAGATATTATACTTGATACCGGTTTTTCCAGTCTCAGCTACTTTAATCGGGTATTTAAAAAGATGAAAGGCTTTAGCCCTTCGGAATATCGAAAATTATTAAAGAACTGAAAAAAATAAGTATTCCGAAAAACGGAGTACTTATTTTTTGTAAGTTCCTGGCTAGGTATTGCACTAAGCCGCCTTATCCTGCAATTTATATGCCGCTACATACTTTCCTTTGCTGTCCAGAACAAACGGTCTCTCATCCTCTGGCAATGACCAAAAGCCTGCCTTATCTGCTATTGCTTTATCTTGAAGATCAGCATAATACTTTTTGAGCAGGGTATTTGGACTATAAAACACGCTTATTGCATATCCCTTTTGCACAAGCGTAGCATTGTAAAAGGTCCCGTCCTCAAGTACCAGGTGTGCTAAAAGCCTTCCGTATTGGTCAGTGGTTCCTTTTTCAAATATCAATCTAACAGTTTTATCACTTAGCATCTTTTTAGTAAAATTTGATGCTTCTATTGAATATGGCTGGGCTTCTACTCCAGCCTTTACCGATTCAGGCGTGTCTACATCCAGCAATCTCACCTTGAAATCCTGATTATTATAAGAAACCGTAATTGTATCACCGTCAGATACTTTAATTACCTTTGCATTAATATATCCAAAGGGCTCTATACCTTCAGTTTGAGATACCTCAACTAATTCATAAGGAAATTCAATTTTTTCAGTATTGCTCTGCTGTGCTTGCCCAGAAGTATTATTGGAATGGCTTTGTTGTGCGGAACCTTTGTCAACTATGTCTTTTGAAGCTGTATCATTACTTTGTGAATTTTTGTCAGAATTGCCTAATGCATTATCACCTTGCTGTGATGTGGTAACATTTTGCGTTGTATTTGTAGGAAATGTCGCGTCCTTTCCTTCATGTTCGGATAGGTACCCTCCTGCCATTATGGATACAGCCAAAACAATAGCAACAATTGACGATATTATCTTTTTCTTCATTGAAATCACCTTTTTCGATAGAATGAATTGTATGATAGGCCAACGTGATTAATAGAAAATACAGACTAATCTAAATATAACAGATTATATGCACGAGAACCTTATTTATGTGGATTATATGTAAAAATTATAATCACCGATGTATTATAACATATTATATGCACCATGAACAATATAATAAAGGGACTGTATATAAATGGCAAGTACAATCCCTTTGTTTGTTATCAATATTTATTTTGTAAACGCTACTAGCCTGAACACTTATTCACCGACTCGTTTGAACCAGCTTTGGCAGTCAGAACAGTTATAGGTGCTGTTGGCGCAACTGCATCAGAGCTTGTTCTTTCAATAATATCAATGCCAAATACGGCCTGCATTACCTGGCCAATTTCATCTACCGGAACTACTTCTATGTTCATATCATCAAACAGCTCCTGGTAGTTCTCCTTGGGAATAAATACCTTTGTAATACCTGCAGCAGCTGCCGCATCAACCTTTGCGACAACCCCTCCAACAGGTTTCACCTTACCTTTGATGGATATTTCTCCTGTCATTGCAATCTCTCCGCTTATCGGTATATTCCTAATAGCGGAATACACAGCAGTAGCAATGGCTATGCCTGCTGATGGCCCATCTATTGGTATCCCTCCGGGAAAATTCAAATGAAGCTCATAATCCTTGAAATCAATATCCATATATCTTTTTAGCACGGTTAAAACGTTTTCTACTGAAGCCTTTGCTGTACTTGTTCTCTTTAGCTTATGCCCTCTGGTATCCATCTCCTCTTCTTCAACAATACCCGTTATCTTTATTCCGCCTTTTCCCTTTTCTACTGCAAGTGCGGTTGCCTCAACATCAATAACCATTCCAGTACTATTTCCAAACACCGCAAGGCCATTTATACAGCCTACCTGAGCAGCGCCATTAATCTTTTTCTCAATTCTTGGGCTATAGTGTCCAAACTCTATTACCCACTCTATATCCTTTTTTTCAATTATACTTCTCTCGTCTATTAATGATACCCCTGCTGCAATCTGTACTATGTTTACTGCATCACGACCATTTTGGGCATATCTTGAAATGATTTCACAACAGCCCTCCGCCATGGTGAATCCACCCTTTGCAGCGGCGTTGTTTGATATAGCACATACCTCATCAGCCCTAAGAGGCCTGAAATGAATCTCCACACAGCGTGACCTTATTGCCGCAGGTATTTCGTCAGGAGTTCTAGTAGTAGCACCAACAAGACGAAAATCTGCTGGTAGTCCTTTTTGAAACATATCATGAATATGGGAAGGAATATTTGAATCCTCGGAGCTATAATATGCACTCTCAAGGTATACTCTTCTGTCTTCTAATACCTTTAAAAGCTTATTCATCTGTATTGGGTGCAGCTCCCCAATCTCATCAATAAATAGAATGCCTCCATGTGCTTTTGTTACAGCTCCCGGCTTTGGTTGAGGAATTCCTGCCGCTCCATAGGCACCTGCACCTTGGTAAATTGGGTCATGCACCGAACCAATCAAAGGGTCAGCAATGCTTCTCTCATCAAACCTTAGTGTAGTAGCATC